>CAZYDR010000089.1:0-15270 GCA_964645285.1 uncultured Alphaproteobacteria bacterium | reverse complement strand
CTTGTCGTAGGCCTCGACGGTGACCGTCGACATGGGTCCGTAGTGGGGATTGACCGCGGCGTTGCACACCAGGGTGTCGATTTTACCGTAGGTCGCCAGGGCATGATCGACCAGGGCCTGGAGCTGGTCATGGTGGGAAATGTTGCAGGGGAAGTTGGTCGCCTCGCCGCCGGCGTCCTTGATGGCCTGCTCGGTCTCGGCACAGCGCCCGGCGTCGCGGCTGGACACCACGATCTTGGCCCCGGCATCGGCCATGGCGAAAGCGATGGCCCGGCCGATCCCCTTGGTGGCGCCAGTGATCAACACAACCTTGCCCGTCATATCAAACATCACAACATTCCCTTGTTATCCATTGGCCATAAAGCATGGCCAATAGGCGTTCATGTGCCACGCAGGCTCCCGCCGCATAAGCGGCGACGCGCGTTCGCGCTTGCCAGCGATGATTATGAATTCATCATAATTATCGCCGGAAATATACCCCCATGGCATTGTGTATGGACCCTTGGGTGTATAGCATCCTGAGGCTGGACACGACCGCCACATAATTCAGAATTGCTCCCATGGATCTCAACCTGAGCCCCGAGAACGAAGCCTTCCGCCAGGAGGTCGGCGACTTCGTTCGCGCCAACCTGCCGGATGATATTCGCGACAAGATCAAGCAGGGGCTGCTGCCCGACAAGGAAGACGTTGTGCGTTGGATCACCATTCTCAACGCCAAGGGCTGGGTCGCCCCGGCCTGGCCGGTGGAATACGGCGGCACCGGCTGGGATACGCAACAAATCTACATTTTCGAGCAAGAACTGGTCGCCAACCACGCGCCCATGGAGAGCGGCTTCGGCACCGGGCTGGTGGCGCCGGTGCTCATCGCTTTTGGCTCTGAGGAACAGAAGGCGCGCTACCTGCCGCGTATCCTGAGTTTCGAGGACTGGTGGTGCCAGGGCTATTCCGAGCCCAACGCCGGCTCGGACCTGGCGTCGCTCAACTGCCGCGCCGTGCGTGACGGCGATGAGTACGTGGTCAACGGCACCAAGATGTGGACCACCGAGGCCCACTGGGCGGACATGATCTTCTGTCTGGTGCGGACCTCCACCGAGGGCAAGAAGCAGGCCGGCATCTCGTTCCTGCTCATGGACATGACCACGCCGGGCATCACCATAAAGCCGGTGATCACCATCGAGGGCGCCCATGAGGTCAATCAGGTATTCTTCGACGACGTGCGGGTGCCGGCGGAGAACCTAGTGGGCAAGCAAAACGAAGGCTGGACCTACGCCAAGGTATTGCTCAGCCACGAGCGCATGATGGTCGCCGGGGTGCCGCGCGCAAAGTACCTCATGGCGCGGCTCAAGAAGATCGCCGCTGCCGAGCAATCAGGCGGCCGGCCGTTGATCGAGAATTCGCGCTTCCGTGAGAAACTGGCCGAGCTCGAAATCGACCTCATGACGCTCGACTATTCAACCCAGCGCTTCGTCGCCGCCGCTAATGCCGGTGACGAGCCCGGCACCGAGGTCTCGTTCCTCAAGATCACGGGCAGCGAAATGGGCCAGAACATCCTCGAGATGGTCATGGAGGCGTGCGCCTACTACGCCATGCCCTTCACGCCGGAAGCCGATATTCTGGGCTCCAACGAGCCGCCCATCGGCCCCGAATACGCCGCCCTGGTGCCGATCCAGTATTTCAACGAACGCAAGATTTCGATCTTCAGCGGCTCCAACGAAATTCAACGCAATATCATGTCCAAATTCATGTTGGGCCTTTAGTGATGGACTTGTCTTTCAGCCCCGAAGAAGAAGCCTTCCGCGCCGAGGCCCGCGCTTTCATCACGGAAAACCTGCCGGCCGACATCCGCGAGAAAGGCAAGAACGGCCTGCGCATCGTCGCCGACGACATCCAGCGCTGGACCAAGATTCTCCACGTCAAAGGGTGGTCGTCGCCGGCTTGGCCGGTGGAGCATGGCGGCACTGGCTGGAGCACCATCCAGATTTTCATTTTCGAGGAAGAGTGCGTACTCGCCCACGCGCCGCGCCTCAATCAGTTCGGCGTCGCCATGGTCGGGCCGGTCATCATCGCCTTCGGCAACGAAGAACAGAAGGCCCACTACCTGCCTCGTATCCTGTCTGCCGAGGACTGGTGGTGCCAGGGCTACTCGGAACCTAACGCCGGCTCGGACCTGGCCTCCCTGACCACTCGGGCGGTGCGCGACGGCGGCGACTACGTCGTCAATGGCGGCAAGACCTGGACCACGGCGGCCCAGTGGGCCGACATGATTTTCTGTCTGGTGCGAACCTCCACCGAAGGTAAGAAACAGGCCGGTATCTCATTCCTGCTCATGGACATGAAAACGCCGGGCATTACCGTGCAGCCGATCATCACCATCGAGGGCGGCCACGAGGTCAACCAGGTGTTCTTCGACAACGTGCGGGTGCCCGTGGCCAATCGTATCGGCGAGGAAAACAAGGGCTGGACCTACGCCAAGGTACTGCTCGGCCACGAGCGCTTCATGAGTGCCTCGGTGCCCTACTCCAAACGCATGCTGCGGCGCGTCACCGAGATCGCCGCCACCGAACAGAGCCACGGCAAGCCGCTGATCGAGGACCGCCGCTTCCGCGAGCGCCTGGCCGACACTGAAATTCAGCTCATGGCTCTGGAACAGACCATGTTGCGCTTCATCGCCGCGGCCAATGCCGGCGACCATCCCGGCCCCGAAGTCTCGCTGCTCAAGCTGCGCGGCAGCGAGATCCGCCAAAGCATGACCGAACTCGCCTTCGAGGCCGCCGGCCACTACGCCTTCCCGCATCTGCCCGGCGTGCTCGACAACGGCTGGAACGAACCGCCCGTAGGATTCGAATACGCGGCGCCCCTGGCCTCACAATACTTCAACGAGCGCAAGATTTCGATCTTCGCCGGCTCCAACGAGATCCAGAAAAACATCATGACGAAGTTCGTACTCGACCTATGAGGATACGACCATGGACCTGACCGTAATCTCTGAAGACGAGGCATTCCGCAAGGAGATACGCAGCTTCGTTGCCGAAAACCTACCTACGGATATTCGTGACAAGGTCAACCAGGGCGTCACCGTGAGCAAAACCGACATTCAGCGCTGGAGGGAAATTCTCAACGCCAAGGGCTGGGTCGCGCCGGTCTGGTCGGTGGAGTACGGCGGTCCTGACTGGAGCACCAGCCAGATATTCATCTTCAACGAAGAAATGATCAACGGTCATGCTCCCGGCCTCAACCCGTTCGGCGTCCCCATGCTGTTCCCGGTCCTCTTCTCCTTCGGCAGCGAAGCGCAGAAGGCCCATTACCTGCCGCGCATCCTGTCGGGCGAGGACTGGTGGTGCCAGGGCTATTCCGAACCCCAATTCAGGCTCGGACCTGGCCTCGTTGAGCACACGCGCGGTGCGCGACGGCGACGACTACCTGGTCAACGGCACCAAGATGTGGACCACCTGGGCGCAATACGCCGACTGGATTTTCTGTCTGGTGCGAACCTCGACCGAGGACAAGAAGCAAGCCGGCATCTCATTCCTGCTCATCGGCATGAAGACGCCGGGCATCACCGTCCGCCCGGTCATCACCATCGTGGGCGGCCACGAGGTCAACCAGATGTTCTTCGAGGACGTCCGGGTGCCGGCGGAAAATCTTGTGGGTGAGGAAAACCAGGGCTGGACCTATGCCAAGGTACTGCTCGGCCACGAGCGCTTCATGAGCGGCGGGGTGGCGAACGCCAAGCGGGCGCTGGAGAAACTCAAGAAGATCGCCGCCAACGAGCAATCCTGCGGCCGGCCGCTGATCGAACATAGTCGGTTTCGTGAGCGCATGGCCGAAGTCGAAGCCGAAATCATGGCCATCGAATACAGCACGCTTCGTTTCATTGCCGCCGCCAAGGGCGACCATCCGGGCAGCGAAGCGTCCCTGCTCAAACTGCGCGGTAGCCAGGTGCTCCAGCGGCTTTCCGAACTGACCTTTGAGGCCGCCGGCCACTACGCCTTCCCGCACATGACCGAGGTCCTGACCGAAGGTTGGAACGAACCGCCGATCGGCCCGGACTACGCGGCGCCCCTGGCATCGAACTATTTCAACGACCGCAAAGTTTCGATCTACAGCGGCTCCAACGAAATCTAGAAGAACATCATGTCGAAATTCGTACTCGGCCTGTGAGGACAACACCATGGACCTGACCCTGACCCCCGAAGACCAAGCCTTTAGCGAGGAGGTTTGCGCCTTTGTCGCCAACAACCTGCCCAAGGATATCAGCGAAAAGGTCCGCCAGGGCGTCACCGTGGGCAAGGCAGACATGCAGCGCTGGACGGAGATTCTCCATGCCAAGGGCTGGGTCGCGCCGAATTGGCCGGTGGAGCACGGCGGCACCGGCTGGAGCATTACCCAGACCTACCTGTTCGGAGAAGAACTGGCCAAGGGTCACGCCCCCAGCATAAATCCGTTCGGCCGCAGCATGGTCGGCCCGGTCATCATGTCGTTCGGCACCGACGTGCAAAAAGCCCGCTATCTGCCCAAAATTCTGTCCGGCGAGGAATGGTGGTGCCAGGGCTATTCCGAGCCCAATTCCGGTTCCGACCTCGCTTCCCTGAGCACCCGCGCCATTCAGGACGGCGACGATTATGTGGTCAACGGCAGCAAGATGTGGACCACCTGGGCGCAATGGGCCGACATGATTTTCTGTCTGGTGCGAACCTCGACCGAGGGTAAGAAGCAGGCCGGCATCTCGTTCCTGTTGATCGACATGAAAACGCCCGGAATCACTGTCCGGCCGGTGATCACCATCGAGGGCGGCCATGAAGTCAATCAGGTCTTCTTCGAGGATGTCCGGGTGCCGGTCGCCAACCGTATCGGCGAGGAAAACCAGGGCTGGACCTATGCCAAGGTGCTGCTCGGCCATGAGCGCTTCATGAGCGCGTCGGTGGCCGGCTCCAAGCAAGCCCTGACCAAGCTCAAGCAGATTGCCGGGGCCGAGCATGACAGCGGTCGCCCGCTGATTGAGAACCGCCGCTTTCGCGAGCGTATCGCCGAGGCAGAACTGGAGGTCATGTCCCTTGATTATACCTCCTTGCGCTTCATCGCCGCCGCGGCCAAGGGCGAGCACCCGGGCAGCGAGGCTTCATTGCTCAAGCTGCGCGGTAGCGAGGTCTATCAGAACCTGACCGAGCTGACCTTCGAGGCTATCGGCCACTATGCCTTCCCCCATGTGGCCACGGTTCTCACGGATGGCTGGAACGAGCCGCCCATCGGCCCGGATTACGCGGCGCCCCTGGCGTCTCAGTATTTCAACGAGCGGAAAGTTTCGATCTATAGCGGCTCCAACGAAATCCAGAAGAATATTATGAGCAAATTTGTCCTCGGATTATGACCTGGAGTATTGAATATACCGACCGCCCTGCATAGCATTGAACGACGATCATTCAAATTTCCTGCTGGTAGATCATCATGGACATGAACCTCAACCCCGAAGATGAAGCCTTCCGCCAGGAAGTGCGCGGTTTCGTCGCCGAAAACCTGCCCGAGGACATTCGCGACAAGGTTCGTGACGGTCGAGGCTACGGCAAGGACGAAATTCAGCGCTGGAACGACATCATGAATGCCAAGGGCTGGGTCGCCCCGGCATGGCCGGTCGAACATGGCGGCACCGGCTGGAGCACCATGCAGTTCTATATCTTCGACGAGGAGATGGAGAACGGTTTTGCTCCGGGCCTGAATTCTTTCGGCACTCACCTGGTCGGCCCGGTGATCATCGCCTACGGCTCGAAAGAGCAAAAGGCCCACTACCTGCCGCGCATTCTGTCCGCCGAGGACTGGTGGTGTCAGGGCTATTCCGAGCCCAACGCCGGTTCCGACCTGGCCTCACTAAGCTGCCGTGCGATCCAGGACGGTGACGACTACATCATCAACGGCAGCAAGATGTGGACCACCTGGGCGCAATACGCCGACTGGATTTTCTGCCTGGTGCGGACCTCGACCGAGGGTAAGCGCCAGGCCGGTATTTCGTTCCTGCTGGTTGACATAAACACACCGGGTATCACCATCCGCCCGGTCATCACCATCGACGGCGATCACGAAGTCAATCAGGTGTTCTTCGAGGATGTGCGGGTTCCCGTGGTCAACCGCATCGGCGAAGAGAACAAGGGCTGGACCTACGCCAAGTTCCTGCTCAGCCACGAACGCTTCATGAGCGCCGAAGTGCCGCGCTCCAAGCGCATGCTGGCGAAGCTCAAGCAGGTTGCCGCTACTGAACAGTCAGGCGACCGGCCGTTGATCGAGAACCCGCGGTTCCGCGAACGCATGGCCAAAACCGAAATCGAACTCATGGCCCTGGAGTACACGGCGCTGCGCTACATCTCCGCCGCCAACGCCGACGAGGAGCCGGGCACGGAAGTGTCGCTCCTCAAGCTCCGGGGCAGCGAGGTGCAGCAGGACATCACCGAGTTGCTGTTCGAGGCGGTCGGCCACTATGCCTTCCCCTATTTCCAGCCTGGCATGGAAGGCCGCAACGAGCCGCCGATCGGGCCCGACTATGCGCCGCCCCTGGCAGCGCAATACTTCAACAATCGCAAGACCTCAATCTACGCTGGCTCCAACGAGATCCAGAAAAATATCATGAGCAAATTCGTGCTCGGCCTCTAGTAGATAGCATCTAGCCGCGTACCTTTATTCAACGGGACACCACCATGGACTTTTCGCTGTCAGACGACCAACAGCTCTTGAAAGATAGCGTCGAACGCTTCATCGAGCGCGACTATTCCTTTGACGACCGCCAGGCTGCCTCGCGCAGCGATGACGGTTTCAACCGCGACACCTGGGCGACCTTTGCCGAACTCGGCTGGCTTGGCGCCACCATGCCGGAAGCCTTTGGCGGCACCGAGGGCGGTGGTGTCGAGACCATGGTGATGATGGAGGCCCTGGGCCGCGGCCTGGTTGTCGAGCCCATCCTGCCGTCGGTGATCCTTGGCGGCGGCATCGTCCGTCACGCCGGCAGCGAAGACCAGAAACAGGCGTTGCTGCCGGCCATGGTCGAAGGCACCAAACTCCTCGCCTTTGGCTACGCCGAACCCCAGTCGCGCTACGATCTTCACGACGTCGCCCTGGCCGCGACCAGGGACTGTGACAGCTATGTTCTCAACGGCCAGAAGAGCGTGGTGTTGAACGGCGATACCGCCGACACCCTGATCGTCTCGGCCCGCACCTCGGGCGAGCGCCGCGACAAGGACGGTATCTCCCTGTTTGTGGTTGACCGAGGCGCCGAAGGCCTCGATGTGCGAGGCTATCCCACGGTAGATGGTCAGCGCGCGGCGGAACTCAGCTTCGATGGCGTACGCCTTGGCGCAGACGCCTTACTGGGCGCAGAAGGCCAAGCCCTTGGCGCAATCGAGCGCGTCATTGACGAAGCTACCGCCGCGGTTTGTGCCGAAGCTTTAGGGATCATGGCGGTGCTCAACGACACCACCCTGGAATACCTCAAGACCCGCGAGCAGTTCGGCAAGAAACTTGGCGAGTTTCAAGCGCTGCAGCATCGCATGGTCGATATGTTCGTCGCCCGTGAGGAGTCCATCGGCCTGGTCAACGTCGCGTCCATGCGTATCGACGATGACGGCGATCAGGAGCGCAGGCGTTGTGTTTCGGCGGCCAAGGTGCAGATCGGCCGCGCTGGCCGGCTGGTCGGCCAGGAAGCCGTGCAGCTACACGGCGGCATCGCCATGACCGACGAATACATGGTGGGACATTACTTTAAGCGGATCAGCATGATCGGCCGCTTGTTCGGCGATCTCGATCATCACCTGGATAGATTTATCGCCCTTTAGGCGAAACTGTCTCGAACGGGAAAGAGATCGCTAGCCGCGGAACCGGACGACAAGGTGCCCGACCCACGCAAGTCCAAGAACAGTAAGGATAATATCGACGGCTCCCATTGCTGCTTCCCTTAACACTCTTTCCCGAAACCGATGGCCATTGGCAGCCCCCTTGGCGATCAGTTCGGTTGCTGCTCAACACGAAGATCGGCTTGGCGCGAGCGCTAGAGCGTCTACAAGACGATTTTTTGAGCATTGTCGCCGTGAAAGACTTCTCATTACCGGCCCCGATGGACTATACCTTGGCTTCGAGTCGTAACCGCTTCAACGACCACTTCAACACACCAGATTTGAGAGACACCCATGGAAATTTGCGCACTCGGCGAACGCCCTCCCCTCGGTGAGGTGCCGGACAACATGCACGCTTTCGCGGTCCGTCAGGACCGCTTCGGCGAGCCCAAGGATTCGTTGCGCCGCGAGGTGCTGCCGACGCCGGAGATCAAACCCGACGAAGTGCTGATCTACGTTATGGCCACGGGGGTCAACTTCAATAACGTGTGGGCGGCCCTGGGCCAACCCCTGGACGTCATCGGCGTGCGCCAGAAGCAAGGCGAACCCGAAGACTTCCACGCGGGTGGCAGCGACTGCTCGGGCATCGTCTGGAAGGTCGGCGCCGATGTTACCAATGTGAAGCCCGGCGACGAGGTTGTCGTCCATTCCGGTTGGTGGGCGCCGGACGATCCCTGGGTGCTGTCAGGCAAGGACCCCATGCTGGCGGACAGCGTTCGCATCTGGGGCTATCAGACCAATTATGGCAGCTTTTGCCAGTTCGCCCGGGCCCAGGGCCACCAATGCCAACCCAAGCCCAAACACCTGACCTGGGAAGTCGCGGCCTGCTATCTGCTGTGCGCCTCCACCGCCTACCGCATGCTCATGGGCTGGGCGCCCAACACTGTCGAGAAAGACGATCTGGTGCTGGTATGGGGCGCCAGCGGCGGCGTCGGCAGCATGGCGCTGCAGATTACCCAGGCCATGGGAGGCCGCCCTATCGCCGTTGTGTCCGATGAAGCCAAGCGTCAATTCTGCCTCGACAAGGGCACCATCGGCGTCATCAACCGCACCGAGTTCGACCATTGGGGTGTCATGCCCGACACCAACTCGCCTGAGTACGGTGCCTGGGCCAAGGGCGCCCGTGCTTTCGGCAAGGCGATCTGGGACATCACCGGCACCCGCGAAAGCCCGCGCATCGTTTTCGAGCACCCCGGCGAGGCCACCCTGCCGACCTCGGGGCTGGTCTGCGGCACCGGTGGAATGGTCGTCATCTGCGCCGGCACGACCGGCTTCAACGTGACTCTCGACTTGCGCCACCACTGGATGCGCCAGAAACGGTTCCAGGGCAGCCACCTAGCCAACGACGACCAGGCCAAGGCGGTCAACGACCTGGTCATTGACGGCAAGGTCGACCCCTGCCTGTCGCAGACCTTTGCCTTCGACGAATTGGCCCATGCCCATCAAATGATGCATGACAACAAGCATCCGGCGGGTAATATGGCGATCCTGGTCAACGCCACCGAGGAGGGCCACGGCGTCAGCTAGCGTTATCAGCCGATGCCTAGCCTAAGCAGGTATTGTCGCACCCAAAACACTCCAAACTCTCACCGTGGAATTCCTAAACAGAGACTAGGGCCGTTATTTACGCTAAATCCCGTAATAACATCAGTCTCTGTTAGATTTTACCGCACAAAAGAATTTACAACACGGCACAATAACCCTGCATGTTATATGATCAAAAAAATCTAGGAAGTGGTTGGCTGGGGAACCAGGATTCGAACCTGGATTACACGGGTCAGAGCCGAGTGTTCTACCGTTGAACTATTCCCCAACGAGGCGCGCACAGGCGACTGGGCCAGCGCACCGGAAACTTATGAAGTGGACCGGGTAGTGTCAAGCGTGAGCCGCCATTTACGCTTTGCTACCCATGACGCCCTGTCTGGTATAAGATAAAGAAAATTGAACCGGCATAAGGGAGGAAGCCGAGGTGGTGTCGCGATTGGGGGATCAGAAATCCGAGCGGCACGGAGGCGCTGACAGTCGCCTGAGAACCAGTGCGTTCGGCGCCATCGATCTCGGCACCAACAATTGCCGTTTGCTGGTCGCCCGCCCCGAGGGTCCGACATTCCGGGTCATCGACGCATTCTCCCGCATTGTGCGCCTTGGCGAGGGCGTCAGCACCAAGGGTGAGCTGTCCGACCACGCTATGGAACGCACCATCGCCGCCTTACGTATCTGCGTCGGAAAACTGCGTCATCACCAGGTTAACCGGGTCCGCAGTGTCGCAACCGATGCCTGTCGCCGGGCCGCCAACTGCGATGCCTTCATTGCCCGGGTCGCCCGGGAAACCGGCATCGATCTCGAAATCATTTCGACCCGGGAAGAAGCCCAACTGGCAATTGCCGGGTGTCTGCCCTTAATCGAGGACGAAGCGCGCTGGGCCCTGATGTTCGACATCGGTGGCGGCAGTACCGAATTGGTCTGGATGCGCTGCCAGGGGTTCGACCGCGAGTTGATCGGCTGGACCTCCCTGCCCTGCGGCGTCGTTACCCTGGCGGAGACTCATGGTGGTGATCAGATTGCACGGGAGCTCTACGACAAGATGGTCAGCGATATTGGCGCCATGCTGGTTCCGTTTGACGCCGAACACGGAATATCGCAATACACGGCCGGTGGCGAGACCCAGATGCTGGGTACCTCGGGCACCGTAACGACCATCGCCGGCGTACATTTGAACTTGCCGCGCTATGATCGCTCCAGAGTCGACGGTTTGCAGCTGTCATTCGATGCCATTGACGCGGTGACGGAACACCTGGTCAGTCTCGATCAGAAGGGGCGCGCCGCAATACCCACCATCGGGCCGGACAGGGCCGACTTGGTAGTCGCCGGCTGCGCCATCCTCGACGCCATCCGAAAACAGTGGCCGGTGGGCAGCCTGTGGGTCGCCGATCGTGGCATTCGCGAAGGCATGCTGATGGACATGATCCATCCCTGCCGTCCCGCCCCGGTCTTCGCCAGTTAGTAAACCATGACCACGGGCAAGAAGAAGGGCGGCTCCCGCGCCAGTCGGGTGCGGATCAAGAGCGCCAAGCGACGCGGCGTCTCGTCTAGGCGCTGGTTGGAACGCCAACTTAACGATCCCTATGTAATTCAAGCTAAAGAGGAGGGCTACCGCTCGCGGGCGGCGTTCAAGCTGCTGGAACTCGATGACCGGTTTCACATTTTGGCGCCGGGAAGCCGGGTGGTCGACCTTGGCGCCGTGCCGGGCGGCTGGACCCAGGTCGCTGTCGAGCGGGTTAGGGCTGGCACTGCCAAAGGCGGTCGTGTGGTCGCCGTCGACATTAACGGCATGGAACCGGTGCAGGGCGCCCATGTCATCGAAGCCGATGTCCTGGACATCGACACGCCGGCGTTGATCCGGGAAGCCCTCGACGGCCCCGCCGATATCGTTTTGAGCGACATGGCGTCCCCCGCCACGGGCCATAGCGCCACCGACCGTCTGAGGATCATCGGTTTGTGCGAGGCCGCCCTGGCCTTCGCCGAGGATATCCTGGCCCCGGACGGCGCCTTCATCTGCAAAGTCCTGGGCAGCGGCGCCGGCGCCGGACTGCTGGCCGCCATCAAGCGCGCCTTCGCCGTGGTCAAGCACGCCAAGCCGCCGGCCAGCCGGGACGGTTCGGCTGAGCTCTACCTCGTGGCGACCGGTTTTCGCGGTCATAAAGACAAGGAAACATGAATTTTGCGCTCACCGGCAAGATCACTCTTGGCGCATAGGCGAATCTGTATATGATGACGCGCCAACCCGAACATGGAGTTGGCATGGAATTTCCTGAAGCCCTTGCGTTTGACGATGTCCTTCTGGTGCCCGCCGCATCGGAGGTGCTGCCCCAGGATGTCAGCACCCGAACCCTCGTTACCCCGAACATCGAAGTCGGCATTCCCCTGCTGTCATCCGCCATGGATACAGTGACGGAAAGCAATCTGGCTATTGCCATGGCCCAGTCGGGCGGACTTGGCGTCATTCACAAGAACCTGGAAATTGACCAGCAGGCCGAGGAGGTCCGCAAGGTCAAGAAATTCGAGGCCGGCGTGGTCGGCGATCCGGTGACTATCGGACCCAACGAAACCCTGGCCGACGCTCTGGCGTTGATGGAGCACCACGGCATTTCCGGCGTTCCGGTGGTCGAGGGCGATGGCCTGCTGATCGGCATTCTGACCAACCGCGACGTCCGTTTTGCCACCGACCCCGTGGAACCGGTGCACGCCCTGATGACCAAGGAAAACCTAGTCACTGTCAGCAGCGGCATCGGCACCGAGGAAGCTCAGCGCATCCTGCACCAGCACCGTATCGAAAAGCTCATCGTGGTCGATGGCGACTATCGCTGCATCGGGCTGGTCACGGTCAAGGACATGGAGAAGTCAAAAAACTTTCCCGACGCCTGCAAGGACGCGCAAGGCCGCCTGCGCGCCGCCGCTACCACCGGTGTCGGCGAAAAGGGCGTCGCCCGGGCCGAGGCGCTACTCGACGCCGGTTGCGACCTCATCGTGGTGGACACCGCCCACGGTCATTCCGACGGTGTCATCCAGGCGGTCGACCGTATCAAGAAACTCAGCAACTACACCCAGGTGGTGGCTGGTAACGTAGCCACCGGCGACGGCGCCCAGGCGCTGATCGACGTTGGCGCCGATGCCGTTAAGGTCGGCATCGGGCCGGGATCGATCTGCACCACCCGCATGGTCGCCGGTGTCGGCATGCCCCAGTTCACCGCCATCGCCAATGTCGCCGAACGCTGCCGCGATCAGCGGGTTTCGATCATCGCCGACGGTGGCATTCGCTATTCCGGCGATCTCGCCAAGGCCATGGCGGCAGGCGCCGATTGCGCCATGATCGGCTCGCTGTTCGCCGGTACCGACGAAAGTCCCGGCGAGGTGTTTCTCTATCAGGGGCGGTCCTACAAGTCCTATCGCGGCATGGGCTCCCTCGGCGCCATGGCGCGGGGTTCGGCCGACCGTTATTTCCAGCAGGAGATCAAGGATTCCCTCAAGCTGGTCCCCGAGGGAGTCGAGGGCCGGGTGCCCTATCGCGGTCCCCTTGGCGCCATCA
Source organism: uncultured Alphaproteobacteria bacterium (assembly GCA_964645285.1). Classification (GTDB taxonomy): domain Bacteria; phylum Pseudomonadota; class Alphaproteobacteria; order JAAXGF01; family JAAXGF01; genus JAYZAP01. The sequence goes on along the minus strand of CAZYDR010000089.1, from coordinate 2,313 downwards.
CCCATCAATTGATCGGCGGTCTGCGGGCGGCCATGGGCTATACGGGCAATAGCGATATCGAGGCCATGAAGCGCAATTGCCAGTTCGTGCGCATTACCGGCGCCGGGCAACGCGAGAGCCATGTTCACGACATTACCGTGACTCGTGAAGCACCCAACTACCGGCACAACGATTGAGCCGCCATACCTCACAACAAGGAGAAAGCATGACCATGAAACCAATCATCATTGCCATCGCTTTAGTCGCGGCCCTGATTGTGGCGCCGACGATTTCCCAGGCCGCGTCGAGCGGCGGGTCCAGTTCCACGACGACCCCGAGCGATTTCGACACCGGCAAAGCTGCGGCGGATAGCGGTGACTACGCGGTCGCCATCGTTAGCCTGGACGAGGCGGTTGAAGCCGAGCCAAGAAATGCCGATGCCTATAACCTACTGGGCTTCAGCCATCGCAAACTGGGCAACGTGGAGAAGGCGTTCGAGAACTACAATCAGGCGCTGGCCATCGACAGCAAGCATCGCGGCGCCCATGAGTATATCGGCGAGCTCTATCTTGAGCTCGACCAACTCGCCAAGGCCGAGGAGCATCTCGACCGCCTCGGCCGGTCCTGTTTTTTTCACTTGCAGGGAATACAAGGACCTCAAGGAAGAGGTTGACGAATACAAGGCGAGCCATGGTGGTTGATAGGTTGTTGCCGCGCGTAAATTACCCCCGGCGTTCCACCCGATGACCGATCGCGTCCTCATCCTCGACTTCGGCGCCCAGTACACCCAACTCATCGCCCGGCGGGTGCGTGAGAACGGGGTCTACTGCGAAGTCAGGCCGTTCAACGCGCCGGAATCGGAAATCGCGGCTTTCGAGCCGCACGCCATCATCCTGTCGGGCGGCCCCGCCTCGGTAACCCTGGCGGAAACGCCGCGCGCGCCCCAGGTGGCCTACGACATGGGCGTCCCGGTGCTGGGCATCTGTTATGGCCAGCAGACCATGTGCGCCCAGCTTGGCGGCGAAGTCGAAGGTTCGGACCATCGCGAATTCGGCCGTACCTTCATCGATGTCGACGACGATTGCGAGCTGTTCCACGACGTCTGGAAACCCGGCGACCGGGAGCAGGTGTGGATGAGCCATGGCGACCGGGTTGTCGCCCTGCCGCCTGGTTTCCGCACGGTGGCCCATAGCAACAACGCACCGTTCGCCGCCATCGCCGACGACGAGCGGCGTTTCTACGGCGTGCAGTTCCACCCGGAGGTGGTTCATACGCCCCACGGCGCGGCGCTGCTGAAGAACTTTACCCACCGGGTCGCGGGCTGTACCGGCGACTGGACCATGGCGGCATTTCGCCAGCAGGAAATCGCCAAGACCCGCGCCCAGGTCGGCGCGGGGCGGGTCATCTGCGGGCTGTCCGGCGGGGTCGATTCATCGGTCGTCGCGGTCCTGCTCCACGAAGCCATCGGCGATCAGTTGACCTGTGTTTTCGTCGATACCGGGCTGATGCGCGAGAACGAGGCCGACCAGGTGGTCTCCCTGTTCCGCGACCGCTACAACATGACCCTGGTTCATCGCGACGCCACCGATCTGTTCCTCGGCAAGCTGGCCGACGTCACCGACCCGGAAACCAAGCGCAAGATTATCGGCGGCACCTTTATCGACGTCTTCGAGGAAGAGGCCAACAACGTCGGCGGCGCCGATTTCCTGGCCCAGGGCACGCTTTATCCGGACGTCATAGAATCCGTGTCGTTCTCGGGCGGCCCCAGCGTCACCATCAAATCCCATCACAATGTGGGCGGCCTGCCCGCGCGCATGAACATGGAACTGGTCGAGCCCCTGCGCGAGCTGTTCAAGGACGAAGTGCGGGCGCTCGGCCGCGAACTCGACATGCCCGACATTATGGTCAACCGCCATCCCTTCCCCGGCCCCGGGTTGGCGATTCGCATTCCCGGCGCCGTGACCAAGGAGAAAGCCGACCTGCTACGCCGGGCTGATGCCATTTACCTCGAGGAAATTCACAACGCCGGACTCTACGACGCCATCTGGCAGGCCTTCGCCGTATTGCTGCCGGTACGCACCGTCGGCGTCATGGGCGACGAGCGCTCCTACGACTACGTCTGCGCCCTGCGCGCGGTGACCTCGACCGACGGCATGACCGCCGATGTCTATCCGTTCTCGGTGGAATTCCTGACCCAGGTCTCGACCCGCATCTGCAACGAGGTGCGCGGCATCAATCGCATCGTCTACGACGTCACGTCGAAGCCGCCGGGAACGATCGAGTGGGAGTAGTATTTCGCGTGTAAGTCATTGATATTGTTGAATAGTAAACTTA
>CAZYDR010000088.1:0-15312 GCA_964645285.1 uncultured Alphaproteobacteria bacterium | reverse complement strand
GCCGCCCCTCACCCACTGGCTCATGTCGCGCTCGAAATCGGCGCGCATGCCCTCAAAATCGGTGACGATGAAGCCCTGGGTGCGGAAGCGCTTGGTCAGGCTGTCGGCGATATAGCCCGGCAGGCGATCCGGGCCCGGTGCCGTCTCTGCCACGTTGTAGCGGGTGATGACGCCGCACACCGGGATGCGGGCGAAGTAGTTGAGCAGCGGATAGACCGCGTCAAACACCTTGCCGCCGACGTTCTCGTAGTATACGTCGATGCCGTCCGGGCAGGCCGCCGCCAGAGCTTCGGCCAGGTCGTCGCGGCGATGGCTGATGCAGTCGTCGAAGCCAAGCTCGTTTTTCACGAAATCGCATTTCTCTTGCGATCCCGCGATACCGATGGCGCGGCAGCCCTTGAGCTTGGCGATCTGACCCACGGTACCGCCGACCGGCCCCGAGGCCGCGGCGACCACCACGGTCTCGTCCTCCTTGGGCTCGCCGATGCGCAGCAGGCCCGTGTAGGCGGTCATGCCCGGCATGCCGAGGACGCTCAAGGCAGTGGAGATCGGCGCCGCCGCCGGGTCGAGCTTGCGCAGGTGCTTGCCCTTCATCATGGCGTAGTCCTGCCAGCCGCCATAGCCCAGCACGTAGTCGCCCTCGGCGAGATCGAGATCGTTGGACGCCACCACCCAGCCGACCGAGCCGCCGCCCATGACGCCGTCGATGGCCACCGGTTCAGCATAGGACTCGCCGTCGTTCATGCGCCCGCGCATATAGGGGTCCAGGGACATATAAATTGTCTGGTAAACGGTCTCACCATCGCCGGGCTCGGGCACCGGTGTTTCGACCAGGCGAAAATTGGCGGCTGTGGGCGCCCCATCAGGGCGTGAGGCCAGCAAGATCTGGCGGTTAACGTCGTCGGCCATAAAGTTTGCTCCGGGGTATGTGTGTCAATTTGTCTGGATGATGGTACAGCGGGCCGCCCCATGCAACGGTTGGTGATGCCGTCGCCAAAGCTTCGTGATAGTTTACCCGCCATGACCGATTACACCGCACCCCTCGACGACATTCGTTTCGCCCTCACCGAACTGGCCGGCCTGGACCGGGTCGCCGCCCTGCCCGGCTATCAAGAGGCTACCCCCGACCTGGTCGATGCCGTGCTTGAAGAGGCCGGCAAGCTCGCCGGTAACGTGCTGGGTCCGCTCAACCGCTCCGGCGACGTTCAAAGCAGCCGTCTGATTGACGGCGCCGTACGCACCCCGGACGGCTTCCCTGAGGCCTTTAAGGCCTTCGCCGATGGTGGCTGGATCGGCCTTGCGGCGCCTCAGCATATGGGCGGCCAAGGCTTGCCGAAGCTGATTGCCGTAGCCGTCGAGGAAATGTGGCAAGCGGCCAATATGGGTTTCGCCGTCGGGCCGCTGCTGACCCAGGCGGCCATCGACCTGCTGGTCACCCATGGCACCGAGGACCAGCGCGAAACCTATCTGGCCAAGCTCATTTCGGGCCAGTGGACCGGCACCATGAACCTAACCGAATCTCTTGCCGGCAGCGATCTCGGCGAAATTCGCACCAGGGCCGAACGCCATGGCGACCATTATCGTATCAAGGGCCAGAAGATTTTCATCACCTATGGCGACCACGATCTGGCCGAAAACATCATCCACATGGTGCTGGCGCGCAGCCCCGATGGCATCCCCGGCATCAAGGGCATATCGCTCTACATCGTACCCAAGATGCTAGACAACGACGATGGCTCCCTGGGCGCACCTAACGATGTCCGCGCCGCATCCCTGGAACACAAGCTGGGTATCAACGCCAGTCCCACCGCGGTCATGCTCTATGGCGAGAACGACGGCGCGACCGCCTATCTGGTGGGCGAGGAGAACCGCGGCATCGAGTACATGTTCCTGATGATGAACCAGGCCCGGGTCGGGGTCGGGGTCCAGGGCCTGGCCATCGCCGAGCGCGCCTACCAGGGCGCCCGCGCCTATGCCCGCGAGCGGGTTCAGGGCACCGCCATGAGCGATCCGCGCGGCGAGCGCAAAGCGATCATCGATCACCCGGACGTACGCCGCATGTTGCTCGGCATGAAGGCCCGCATCGAGGCGGCGCGCGGGCTGATCTACTACACGGCGGCGGCCCTGGACCGGGCCAGTCATCACCAGGACGAAGCGACACGCACCCGCGCCGGCTTGATTGCCGACCTGCTGGTGCCCGTGGCCAAGGCGTGGTCCACGGACTTGGGTGTCGAGGTCGCGTCGGACGCCATTCAAGTTCACGGCGGCATGGGTTTCATTGAGGAGACCGGCGCCGCCCAGCACTACCGCGACGCCCGCATCGCGCCGATCTACGAAGGCACCAACGGCATCCAGGCCAACGACCTACTGCGCCGCAAGCTGATGCGCGACAAGGGCGCGGCGGCGCGCGACTTCATTGCCGAGATGGCGGCGCTCGACGGCCCGCTATCACAGACAAACGACGCCGATCTGGTCGCCATTCGCACCCGGCTAAAGGATGGCGTCGAGGCTCTGAGCCAGGCCACCGACTGGCTGGTCACCACCTTCCCGGACCAGCCGGAACTGGCGGCGGCCGGGGCAGTACCTTATTTGCGACTGTTCGGCACCGTCACCGGCGGCTGGCAGATGGCGAGAGCCGGGTTGGCGGCGCGCCAGCGTCTCGACCAAAACGGCAGCGATGGCGCCGGCTCGACGGCCAAACTTACCACTGCGCGGTTCTATGCCGACCAGATTCTCGGCGAGGCCCCGGCCATGGCCCGTGTTGTCACCGAGGGCGGCGCCAGCGTCATGGCCCTCCAGGAAGATCAGTTTTAGGGAGTGAATCCAATGACAGGCAACAACGGCTCAGGCGCCCTTGCCGCCTATACCGTGCTCGACCTCACCCGGGTGCGGGCCGGGCCGACGGCGGTGCGCCAACTGGCCGACTGGGGCGCCCATGTGATCAAGGTCGAGGCGCCGCCGGTCCACGGCGACCTCGAACTCGGCGGCCCGCGCCACGCCTTCGACTTCCAGAACCTACACCGCAACAAGCGCAGCCTGACGCTCAACCTCAAGCATCCGGACGGCGTCACCGTGTTCCACGAAATGGTCAAGAGCGCCGATGTGGTGGTCGAGAACTACCGCCCGGCGGTCAAGCAGCGCCTGAGTGTCGACTACGAAACCCTCAAGGCGATCAACCCGCGCCTGGTCTACGGCTCGATCTCGGGCTTCGGCGAGACCGGCCCCTACCACGACCGCCCTGGCGTCGATCAGATCGCCCAGGGCATGGGCGGGCTGATGTCGATCACCGGCGAGCCGGGACGCGGCCCCATGCGCGTCGGCATTCCCATCGCCGATCTTACCGCCGGGCTCTACTGTTCCATCGGCATCATGGTCGCGTTGCTCGAGCGCGAGGCCTCCGGCGAAGGCCAGTGGGTCACCACGTCTCTGCTGCAGGCCCAGATCGCCATGCTCGACTTCCAGGCAGCGCGCTGGCTCAAGGACGGCGAGGTCCCCGGTCAGGCCGGCAACGACCATCCCACGGGCATTCCCACCGGGGTATTCCGCACCAGCGACGGCCATATCAACATCGGCGCTTCGGGCAGCCAGCTTTACGACCGCATGTGCCGCGCCATGGGCGCCGAGGAATTGCTGACCGATCCTCGCTATGTCACTGACCCGGACCGCTCCACCAACCGCCACCAGCTCAATACCGACATCGAAGCCTATACGGTGACCCGATCCACGGCGGAGTGGGTTCAGGTGCTCAACGAGGCCGGCGTACCCTGCGGGCCGATCAACAGTATCGACGAGACTTTCGCCGACCCCCAGGTCGAGCATCTCGGCATGGCCGCGCCGCTCACCCACCCGACCCTGGGACCAACCATGGTGGTCGGCCAGGGCGTCAGCCTGAGCCGCACCGGCTTCAACATCCACTCGGCGCCGCCCGACCAGGGCCAACACACCGAGGCGGTACTGCGCGAGTACGGCTTCGACGACGACAAAATCGAGAGTCTCCGCGCTAACGGCGCCATTTAACGATTAAAGACGGGGAATTTAATGACCGATACCGACAAGTTGCTGGCCGAGAAAGACGGCGCCATCGGCTGGCTGACATTTAACAACCCGGCCCGGCGCAACGCCTGCTCCTACGCCATGTGGGACGGCATCGCGCCGATCATCGACGACTTCGAGGCCGACCCGGACATCCGCGTCATCGTGTTACGCGGCGCCGGCGACCAGGCGTTCTGTGCCGGCGCAGATATTTCCGAGTTCGAAACCGCGCGCTCGACTCCCGAACAGGTCGAGTTTTACGACGCCGCCGGCGACCGCGCGACACGGCGAATATTGAGTGTCTCAAAGCCGACCGTCGCCATGATCCGCGGGTTTTGCGTCGGCGGCGGCATGGGTCTGGCGCTGGATTGCGACCTGCGCATTTCCAGCGACACCGGGCGCTTTGGCGTGCCGGCGGCCAAACTCGGCATCGGCTATGGCCACGCCGGCCTCGCCCGTCTGGTCGATGTGGTCGGGCCGTCCTTCACCAAGGAGATATTCTATACCGCACGAACCTTCAGCGCCGACGAAGCCCTGGCCATGGGTTTAATCAACCGCATGGTTCCCGACGGTGAACTTGAGGACTATATGCGGGATTATTGCGCCACCATGGGCGCCAACGCACCGCTCAGCATGGCCTGCACCAAGGCGACCGTGGGCGAGCTGACCCGAATCGACGGCAAGCCGGACTTCGCCCTGTGCGAGCGTCTGGTGACCGAGTGCTTCGCCAGCGAAGACTACGTCGAGGGCCGCCGCGCCTTTATGGAAAAGCGCAAACCCGCGTTCCAGGGACGCTGAAATAATGAAACCGGCCCCGAACGTTGAATGCGTGCTCGACGCCAAGACCGAGCTCGGTGAGGTCCCAGTGTGGTGCCCTATTGAGCAGGCACTCTATTGGATCGACTCGGAGAAGCCCGGCCTCCACCGCTTTGACTCGGCAAGCGGCGAGGACCGCTCATGGCCCCTGCCCGAGCACATCGGCTCCTTTGCCCTGCGTGAGCAGGGCGGCGTGGTGGCGGCCATGAATTCGGGCTTTCACTTCATTGGCCTGGAGACCGGCGCGGTGGAGAAGATCACCGATCCGGAATCCCATATTTCGCAAAACGGCTTAAATGACGGCAAGTGCGACCGCCGCGGCCGGTTCTGGACCGGCACCGCCCATATCGACTACGCCAACCCACCGGCCGAGCCTGGCGCTGCTCTTTATCGCCTCGATGCGGACCTGACCTGCCACAAGATGGACGACGGCTTCTATGAGGCCAATACCCTGGCCTGGAGCATGGACGACAAGATTATGTACTTCAGTGATTCCAACGCCGGCGAGATGTATGCCTATGATTTCGACATCGAAACCGGCGCCATCGCCAACCGTCGCCTGTTCGCCCGCACCGCCGTGGCCGACATACCTCTGCCCGAGGGCACCCCGGCGGCCGACGGCTCGACCATCGATGCGGAAGGCTTCCTGTGGTCGTGTTTCTGGGACGGTTGGAAGGTGGTGCGCTACGCACCCGACGGTACCGTCAACCGCATTGTCATGTTGCCGGTGCAACGGCCGACCAGCGCCATGTTCGGCGGTGACGATCTGAGCACCCTCTACATCACCTCGGCGCGCACCGGCCTCGACGCCAACGACCTGGCCAAACAGCCCCTGGCCGGTGGCCTGTTCGCTCTCGACCCTGGGGTTAAAGGCGTGCCCGAGCCGCGCTTCGCCGGATAGGATCTCTCATGACTGTTGAACTGACGCCCGAGGAAATGCAGGCCATGGGCTATCGCGTGGTCGATACCATCGTCGACCACCTGACCACCCTCAAGGACAAGCCGGCCACCGGCCAAAGCGACTGGGACAGCCTGGAAGCGGCCCTGGCCGGGCCGTTGCCCGAGGATGGCGTACCCACCGACGAGGTCATGGACCTGCTCGACCGCGAGCTGTTTCCTAACATCATGTACACCAACCACCCGCGCTTCTTCGCCTTCGTGCCGAGCCCGAGCAACTTCGTGGGCGTCATGGCCGACGCCCTGGCGTCGGGCTTCAACGTCATTACCTGCGACTGGCTCGAGGCCACGGCGGCGACGGTCATCGAGCACGCCACCGTCGAATGGATTAGACAGTTCTCGGGCTTCCCCGAGGGCGCCGGCGGCTTGTTCACCAGCGGCGGCTCGGTGGCCAACCTGACGGCCCTGGCGATGGCGCGGCGCATCATGCTCGACGGCCACATGGACAAGGCGGTGACCTATTGTTCGGATCAGACCCACGGTTCCAACCAGAAGGCGTTGCGCATCCTCGGCTTCCAGCCGGAACAACTGCGCAAGGTGGCCTCGGATAACAGTCTGCGCATGGATGTCGCCGCCCTGGCCACGGCCATTGCCGAAGACCGGGCGGCGGGCCTGCGGCCGTTCTGCGTGGTCGGCAATGCGGGCACCACCAACACCGGTGCCGCCGACCCGCTGGACGCCATCGCTGACCTCTGCGAGGTGGAAGACCTGTGGTTTCACATTGACGGCGCCTATGGCGCGGCGGCGGTTCTGACCGAGCGCGGCAGCCGCGCCCTCGTCGGCCTCGGCCGCGCCAACTCCCTGGCCATCGACCCGCACAAGTGGCTGTTCCAGCCCTTCGAGATCGGCTGCGTCCTGGTCCGCGAGGCTCACTGGATGCCGGCCACATTCAGCCTCGAACAGGAATACATGCAGGACGCCACCGTGGCCGGCCGCGAGATCAACTACGCCGATTACGGCATCCAGCTATCGCGCTCGTTCCGGGCGCTGAAGCTGTGGATGACTATCAAGGTCCACGGCATAGCTTTGATCCGCGCCGGCATCGACCACGGCCTCGACCTCGCCGAGCACGCCGAGCGGGTGCTCGGCGACAGCCCCGATTTCGACGTGGTGACCCCGGCCAGCCTGGCGGTGGTTGGATTTTCCTTCCGCTGCGACGACCCGGAGCGGGTCCACCCGGCCATGATCGAGGCGTTGGTTGACGACGGCCATGCCATGGTCTCCTCGACCCTGCTCGGCGGCCGCTCGGTACTGCGCCTCTGCACCATCAACCCGCGCACCACCACCGCCGACATCGACAGCACCATCGCCCTCCTTGCCAAGCTCGGCGCGTTGAGCCGTTAAGGATTATCGGGAATGGAATCGACAATAAAATTCGAAGCCGAAGTGGGTCGGCGCCACTCGCCGGACATCGCCTGGCCGACGATCATCCTGGCCCTCGGCCTGCCGACCCTGTGGGCGGTTTCAACCTGGGCCGCCCTGACCAGCAAGGCGCCGCTGCTCGCCGCCATGGCGGTCAACACCTGGGTGCTTTACGCGTATTACACACCGCTCCACGACGCCTCTCACGGCGCCATCGTGCCGCGCCGTAAATCGCTGCGCTGGCTGAACGTCTTTATCGGCATGATCTCGGGACTTCCGATTTTCATGTACCACTACCACCACCGCCGGTCACACATGATGCATCACATCAAGACCAACGAGCCGGAGGATCCCGACACCTTTGCCATGGGTACGTTCTGGGAGGTGAGCCTGATCAAAACCCCATGGTCGTTGATCAACCAACTCAATCCGGTCAAGCTGTATCAGGGCTGCGCCAGCCTGAACCTGAAACCTCATGAGCACCTCTGGACATGGGCTCAGTACCTATTGACCGTGGCTCTCCTGGCCGGATTGGTGGCCGCCGGTTACGGCCGTGAGCCATTGCTCCTGTGGCTGATCCCCTGGTTCATCGGCGAGATGGTCATGGAGGTCACCTTCGGCTGGTTCCCTTACCACGACAGCACGGAAACCGGGCGCTACCGGGATACCCGCACCGCCCTGTTCCCCGGCGCCGACATCCTGTTTCTCTACCAGAACCATCATCTGATCCATCACATGCTGCCGGCAGTACCGTTCTATCTCTACCGCGCCGTGTTCGACGAACTGCACCCGATCCTCGAAGCTCACGGTGCCCGCATCGAAGGCTTCTGGCCCTATTCCAAACCCACCGCGACCCGAGCCGGACCACGGCTGCTCCTCACACCCTCGGCGGCCGCTCGGTACTGCGCCTCTGCACCATCAACCCACGCACCACCACGGCGAACATCGACAGCACCCTGGCGCTGCTCGCCGCGCTTGGCGAGCGGGTGGCTGCACCGTAAATCTCACACCCTGGGCTGCTGCTGGGTAATGCAGTGGATGGCGCCGCCGGCGCCGGCGACCGGGGCGGCCTGGACGGTGACCGCCCGGCGGTCGGGGAACAGGGCCTGGATGGTTTCGCGTGCTGTGTCGTCGCTGGGCACGCCGTAGCCGGGCACGATGATGCCGCCGTTGGCGATATAGAAATTGACGTAGGTGCGGACGAAGTGCTCGCCGGTGGGCTCGGCGTCGGAGGCGTCGATCACCGTGTGAATATCGAGCTTGCGGCCCCTGGCGTCGGTGGCCAGCGCAAGGGCCCGTAGGTTGTCCTGGTAGATATTGTACTTGGGATGGGCCGGGTCCGCCGGCATCAGGGCCAGCACCACGCCGGGCGCCGTGAAGCAGGCAATGCCGTCCACGTGGCCGTCGGTGAAGGTCATGGTGCCGCCGGGCAGCCAGATGACCTTTTCCGCGCCAAGCCCTTGGCACAGCATGTCTTCCGCCTCGGCCTTGGTGACACCGGCGTTGCGGTTGTCGTTGAGCACCACGGTCTCGGTGGTCAGGATGGTGCCCTCGCCGTCCACATGAAGGCCGCCGCCCTCGATGAACAGCTCGGACTGGAAGGCGGGGACGTTCATGTGATCGGCCATGCGCGGCGCAATTGTGGCGTCGTCGTCCCAGCGCTCGCCCTTGCCGCCCCATGCGTTGAAGTGCCAGCAGGTGGCGCCGAGACCGCCCTTGCCGTCGACAACAAAGCTCGGCCCGCTGTCACGCAGCCACTCGCTATTGTAGACCATGGGCAGCACGTCAATGTCCGGCCCCAGTTGCGTCCGGGCGCCCTCCACATCGGCCGGGTTGGTCAGCATGGTCAGGGGCTCGAAGCAGCGGATCGCCTGGGCCACGTCGGTGAAGACGCCGCGAATAGTGTCGAGACCGGGCCCCGAGTCCCAGTGGCTGTCACAGGGCCAAGCCATCCAGCAGCGCTCATGAGGCGCCCATTCGGCGGGCATGGTATAGCCGGCATCGCGAGAGGATTTGGTCATTGTCTTCTCCGTCAGCGAGGCACCAGGGTCGGCGCGACATCGCCGAGTTCGGGGATCGGTATGTCGTAGTAGGGCAGCCGGTCGGTGCGTGGTTGCCAGGAACCGTCGGCCACTACATGGCGCACGTGGGCGGAGATTTCCTCGAGGGTGGCGAACCACACGCCGCCCTTATGGTGCATGTATTCGATCAGCTTGGTGATCGCCACCCAGCGCGCCAGGCGGCCCGACAGGAAGGGATGCCACACGGCGACCCACATGCCGCCGTATTCCCAGGCGGCGTCGAACTCGGCCTGGTAGAGCTCGACCCCCTGGGCCGGTGTCTTCATGGACATCATGTAGCTGAAATCGCCCGATGTCATGAAGTGGCGCCAGTCGTCCAGAGCGTGGTGGCTCGGCAGTTCGACCACCGTGCCGTTGCCGTTGTCGAGCAGGTAGGAAATATCGTCGCCCATGAGCGAGGCGTCGTAGTCGAAGCCGGCCTCGACCAGCAGGTCCAGGGTATGGCGCGAGAAGCGATAGGCCGGCGCCCGATAGCCGTGATGGCCGATCTCATGGCCGTCCTTCATGACCGCCTCGACCGCCTCCGGATAACGTTCCATGCACCAGACCGGCAGGAAGAAAGTCTGGGTCATGTCGAATTGCTTGTAGGTCTCGACAATGCGCGGAATGGCGACCTCGGGGCCGTAGCGCAGTACGGACAGTCCCATCACCCGGTTGTCGGCGCTACTGTGATGGGCCAGGTGGAGAATGCTGTCCGCATCCATGTCGAAGGTAAAGGCGACGGCGCAGCGCGCGCCATTGGGCCACGGAATGGGGTTCTTGATCACGACTGTCTCCCCCTCATTGCCCCTACCAGGTTACCAACTCGGGCGGGAGATGTTGAAGCCGATTGGTGTAGACGACGGACCGCGATCCAGCGACATAGTCGATGCGCGTGATCGAGGTGTTGTGAAATGCCCAGTTGCCGACCCAATGGCTGCTGTAGTTCTCGGTGGGACGGTCAGCGACGGTTAGTTCATTGAGATACTGGTCCAGAAGATCGCCGTGTATGACCATGGCGACATTGTCGTCGGTATGGGCGTGGCGACGTTCGATGTCCGCCACCACCGCCTTCGAGCGCTGAACAAACACTTCATCGGTCTCATGGGGGCGGTCGTACCAGCCGCCCTGCCCCAGACTCTCCGGCAACTGGAGGCCGGGAAACCGATCATTGAAGTAACCGCGGTCAGGGCCGGGCAATCCGTTCTTGCCGCCGTCATCATGGCGCTCGTAAATACCGCCCTTCTCGAAAATGTCCGCGTGGGCGCACAAGGGCAGGTCGCACGCCTTCGCAATGTACTGGGCGGTGAGGATCGAGCGGGTCATCAGGCTGCAATACAGATGGGTCAGGCCGAACCCCGGCTGCTCACCCGCCTGGGCCGACTTGGGATGCTGTTGCGCTTCGGCCTGGAGATCAGCCATATGCGCCGCCAGCAACTGCGCCTGTTGATGGCCCAGCTCGGTAATCTCCGGGTCTGGAACGGTACCCTTGGTCGAGCCCGTGGTCGAGTAGATGACGTTGTTTGCCGATTCCGCGTGGCGGATGAGATAGAGCTTCATAGAGGGTCGGTCCTTGCCTACTTCTTCTTGCCGCCGGCGAGCCCGGCCGGGGCCAGTCCGGCGAGGAAGGCATCGAGACGCGACGGCTGGCGACCCTCGTCCTCGGCCCGGTCCTTGCGCTCGGCGGCGGCCTGAACCATGCGCCCGCCGATATAGCGGATCGGTTCCGGCGGCAGGGTGCCACGGGGCCCACGGGCGAGGGCATTATCCGACCACTCGTCGCGCCGGCCGAGGGCCAGAGACGCGAGAATGCGGCCACCGAGATAACACGGCCCGACGCCGTTGCCCGTATAGCCGTGGCCGTAGACGATGCTCGGACAGCCCTCCATGCGGCCGAAGAACGGCAATCCGGTAGCGGTGCGTGTCGCCGGGCCGCGCCAGGCGGAAACGATGGGCGCGTCGGCCAGGGCCGGGTAGAACCGCGCCATCTCGGCCCGCACCACGTCGCGGCGCGGCGAGGCGTCGTCGTAACGCTTGCCCAGGTAGCCGCCGAAGGGAAAGCCGCCACCGCCCTTGCCCCACACCATGCGGCCGTCGCGGGTGGTGCGGTAATAGTTGACCAGCATACGCGAATCCGAAATCGCCATGGCGTCCTCAAGGCCGATCTCGGCGAGACGCTCGGGCACCGGTTCGGTGGCAATGCCGTCGGCGGCGATGGGCAGGATGGTGCGGCGGAACTCGGGCAGCTCGTGGGCCCAGGCGTTGAGCGCCAGCACCACGCAGTCGGCACGCACGGTGCCGCTCATGCATTTGACCGCCGGGCGGGCCTCGCGCGAGAGTTCCATCATACGAGTCTGCTCGTGAATGCGTACGCCCTTCTCCAGAGCCACCCGGCGCAGGCCGCGGGCCAGAGAGGCCGGTTGCAGCGTGGCTGTACCGGCCTCAAAGACGCCGCCAACATTGCGCTCCGAACCGCTACGCCGGGCCATCTCGTCGGCCGACAAGGGCTCGAACGGATGCAAGCCGACCTTGTCGAGGGCCTCGATAGAGCTATCCCAGGCGTCCATCTGGGTCGGGTTCGACGCGGTCCACAGCCAGCCGTCGTGGCGGAAATGGACATCGATGCCGTGAGCGGCGCAGAACGCGCCGATCTCCCGCACCCCGTCCTCGGAGGCGCGGAGCAGCCGGGCGCCTTCCTGGGCGCCGCAGATCTTGAGCATGGTCGACGCCTTGGACATCCAGGTCATGCAGAAGCCGCCGTTGCGCCCGCTGGCGCCGCCGCCGCAGATATCGCCCTCGATGATGGTGATGTCGAGCGCCGGCTCCAGTTCCTTGAGCCGTAACGCCGTCCACAATCCGGTGAATCCGCCACCGACAATGCAGACGTCGGTAGTGAGGTCGCCGCTTAACGGAACAACCTCGGTTTCGCCCTCATCAGCCAGGGCCTGCTGGAGCCAATAACTTCTCATGATGGCCGAGTATTGCCTATCCCGCCGGGCAATGCCATGGTCGGAAAAACAAATCAGGGAGAATGTCGTGGCAGCAGATAACCTTATCGTCTTTCCGGACTCGGAGCCGGACATGATGGACTTGCTCGCGGGCGATCGCCTGGCGCGGCTCGTGGCCCATGGCCGTTTCATGGCGTACCCGGGGCGTCCCGAGGATAACGCCCAGTACATCGAGCGCATCAAGGACGCGACGGGAATATTGCTTGGCTGGGACCTGCCCACGGAGGTCATGAAACAGGCGCTCAAGCTGGAGGTCGTCGCCTTCGCCGGCATCGGCGTCGGCACCTTCGTCGACCTCGATGTCGCCGTAGCCCAGGGCATAACCGTATGCAATACGCCAAGCTATGCGGACAACACCGTGGCCGAGCACGCCCTGGCCCTGCTGATGTCCCTGGCCCGCAAGACACCGCAACTGGACGCCAAGATGCGGGCCGGCGAGTGGGACCAGATGCAGATCGGGTTCGAGCTGCGCGGCAAGACCCTCGGGGTAGTCGGCTTCGGCGGCATCGGCGCGAGAATGTCCGAACTCGGCAACGCGCTCGGCATGAATGTCATCGCCTGGACCCGCAGCCCGTCGCCCGAGCGCGCCGCCCGCCATGGCGCCCGCTTTGTCGAGCTTGACGACCTGCTGGCGGCCAGCGACGTGGTCTCGCTCCATGTCCCGGCGACGCCCGAGACCGAGGGCTTGATCGGCGACGACGAGTTCGACCGCATGAAGCCAGATGCGGTGCTGGTCAATACGGCGCGGGCCGCCGTGGTCGACGAGGCGGCGATGATCGAGCGCCTCCGGTCGGGCCGCCTGGCCGGCGCGGCACTCGACGTCTACGGCGAGGAACCCCTGCCTGCGCGCCACCCCCTCACCAAGCTCGACAACGTGGTGCTCAGCCCACACATGGGCTTCGGCACCCCGGAAGCCGTCACCTCCATGGTCGATATCGCCATCGACGGCCTGGTCGGTTACTTCGACGGCAAGCCGGTCAACGTGGTCGCCGCGCCGGGATAAATGTAATCATCATTAATGGGGGCTTAAGGCTATCGCGTGCATAACAGATGCGTGTGTCATCAGCTGGAACCGAATCCATGGCCATCGCTCCCTCCCCGTCGCCGCCGACGCCCCACTTCATCGATGTGGTCGAGGGCGAGACCTATGCTTGGTGCGCCTGCGGCAAGAGCCGCAACCAGCCGTTCTGTGACGGCAGCCACAAGGGCAGTGACATAAAGCCGGTGAGCTATACCGCCCGGGCGTCGTGCAAGGTGGTGTTTTGCGGCGGCAAGACCTCGGACCGGGCCCCGATCTGAGACGGCAGCGCCTGCAATAGTTAGTACCATCGGCCAAGTAGAATGACCGATGGGCGTTCAATCGTCACGCAAGCTCCCGCCGCATAAGCGGCAACGCGCGTTCGCGCTTGCCAGAATTTATTATGATTGGGTCATACTGAATTCTGGTTCGATGCCCTCGACGGGCCTTCCGATCTTCCCAATTTGAGCTAACATGCGCGGCAAGCGATCCCGCGCGCGCGCACTCATCTTGGAGAACACCCCGCCATGGCCCAGCTCAAGGACAAACTCAATCGCGGCGAAACCGTCATCGGCCCGTGGATCAGCCTGTCCGATCCGGTCGCCGTCGAGATTGTCGGCCGCGCCGGCTTCGACTTTCTGCTGATCGACGGCGAGCACGCGCCATTCAACGAGACCGGCCTGCGCGACGCCCTTATCGCCTGCGACAACACCCCGGCCGAGGCGGTCATACGGGTCCGCGCCAACGAGGAGCCGCGTATCAAGTTAGCCCTCGACCTCGGCGCCGACGGCGTGCTGGTGCCCATGGTCAACACCCCGGACGACGCCCGCCAGGCGGTCAAGGCGGCCAAGTACCCCATGCTCGGCGGCCGTGGCGTAGCGCCGTGGCGGGCCTCGAAATACTATCTCGAAGCCGACAGCTACATCGCCAATGCCAACGACGCCACGGCGCTGATCATCCAGATCGAGCACAAGGACGCGGTCGCCGCCATCGACGACATCATCGCGGTCGAGGGCGTTGACGCCATCTTCGTCGGCCCGGCCGACCTCACCGCCTCGCTCGGCCATGGCACCGACACCGGCAACCCGGACACCCTGGCGGCCATCGAGCGGGTCGCCGAGGCCTGCACAGCCAAGGGCATGGGCATGGCCATCGATTGCGCCAGCGACGGGCACATGGCCCGCTGGCACGCCCTGGGCTACCGCTTCTTCACCTTCAGCGCCGACATCGGCTACCTCGACGAGGGCGCCCGGGCGGCGGTGGTGGCGGCCCGGGCGGCGACATCTTGAAACACGGGTTGATGGGGCGTTCGTACCAATGCGACCGCGCGCCGTCGGGAGGCGAATGAAACCATGACGCAATTGCCGGTCCATGCCCTGTGCGGCGCCGTTTTATTGCTCTGCTTCGCCACGTCGGCGGGAGCGGGTTTCGACGAGGGCATGGCTGCCTACGAGCGCGGCGAATACGCCACATCCCTTGAGGAATGGCAGCCGCTTGCCGACGGCGACGACGCCGACGCCGACGCCCAGTTCAATCTCGGCCGCATGTACGCCAAAGGTGAAGGCGTGCCCCATGACTACGTCGCGGCGGCAAGGTGGTATGGCCTGGCCGCCGAGCAAGGTCACGGCGCCGCCCAGTTCAACCTCGCCGATCTGTACAAATACGGTAAGGGCGTACCCCAGGGGTATGTCGACGCCTACATGTGGTGGAGCGTAGCGGCGACCGGTGGGTTCGAAGAGGCCGACCTGCACCGCGATATCGTGTCCGAGTGGATGCCCGCCACCGACATCGCCGAAGCCCAACGCCTGGCCCGCGAGTGGCTTGAGGCGCATGGCGAGTGAAGGGGCTGGCGCTCTCAGCCGATCCTAACGCTGGCGCCGCCGTCGACCGGCAGGGCGACGCCGGTTATGAAGTTCGCCTCGTCGGAGGCCAGGAACAGCGCCGCGTTGGCCACGTCCCAGGCGGTGCCCATGCGACCACGCAGGGGGACCTTGGCGTTACGCTCGGTGGCAATGTCATCGCGGCTGCGACCGGTGGCGCGGACCCGGGTATCCACCGC
>CAZYDR010000087.1:0-15466 GCA_964645285.1 uncultured Alphaproteobacteria bacterium | reverse complement strand
CTACGTGACCGACGCTTCCGTATGGCGCGTGCAAGCCGGCGGCGAGATCGGCCTGTCGCGAAACGGCGTCGCCGACCTGATCTCCGCCGACAAGGTGATACTGGCCACCGGCGCCATCGAGCGGCCCTGCCCGATCCCCGGCTGGACCCTGCCCGGCGTCATGACCGCCGGCGCTGCTCAGACCCTGTTGAAGGCATCGGGCGTGGTGGCGGAGGGCGCAGTGTTCGCCGGCAGCGGGCCGCTGCTCTATCTCATCGCCGAACAATACGCCGCCGCCGGCGCCATGCCGCGCGCCATACTCGACACCACGCCCAGGGCCAACTACCTGCGGGCCGCGCGGTTCCTGCCGAAGGCGCTCATGGCGGGAAATTACCTTGCCAAGGGTTTGAGTCTGATGGCTGCCCTGCACCGCCGAGGGGTATCGATCATCAAGGGCGCCAAGGCCCTTCGCGCGGTTGGCGATGACAGCCTTGAATCGATTGAATTTCGCCGCAACGGCCGTTGGTCGTCGATTGATACAGAGCACCTGTTCCTTCATCAAGGCGTCATTCCCAACCTCAACCTGGCCCGCGCCGCCGGCTGCGCAATCGCATGGAACGAAAGCCAGCTTTGCTTCCGGCCCGTGGTCGATGAATGGGGGGCGTCGTCAGTGGACGGCATCTACATCGCCGGTGACGGCGTCGGTATCGGTGGCGCGGTGGCGGCTGAGTTGCGTGGGCGGCTGGCGGTATTGGGTGCGTCGGACCGTGGTCGCCAGGCCGCACCGATCCGCGCCGCCCTGAACAAGGACCTGCGCATTCGGTGCTTTCTCGAAACCCTGTATCGCCCGCGCCCCGCCTTCCGCGTGCCCGACCAGGACGACGTGGTGGTCTGCCGCTGCGAGGAGGTCACTATGGGTGATATCCGCCAGGCGGTGGCCCAGGGTTGCCCTGGCCCCAACCAGCTCAAGGCTTTCACCCGCTGCGGCATGGGGCCCTGTCAGGGCCGCCAGTGTGGCCCCATCGTCTCCGAGGCCATGGCCGCCATGACCGACACGACAGTTGATAGGATGGGCTATTACCGCTTACGCTCGCCGGTCAAACCTCTCACTCTTGGCGAGCTGGCGGCTCTGGCAGACGACGACTCGAACCTATAGGCTGCCGACTATGAGCACTCACAAAATCCCGGTTCTCGACCTCGCCCCGTATCGCGCCGGCGAACCCAGCGCCGTGGCGCGGCTCGGCGCCGAAATACGCCACGCCTGCGAGACCATCGGCTTGTACTTCGTTGAAGGCCACGGCATCACTCAGGATCAGGTTGATGAAACTTTTGCCGCGGTGGCGCGGTTCCATACCCAGCCGCTCGACGCCAAAATGGCGCTCAAGGCCAACACCCATAACATCGGCTACATGCCCATCAAGGGCTCGGTGACGCGCTCATCGCAAGTCAACGCCAACACCATGCCGAACCTCAACGAGTCGTTTTTCGTCAAGCGCGACCTGGCTCCCGGCCATCCGGACGTGGTGTCAGGCAAACGCTTTCGCGGCGCTAATCAATAGCCCGACGGTGTGCCCGGCTTCCGCCAGACCATCGTTCAATACTGCGACACCCTGGAGGCCCTGGCCCTCAGCCTGATGCCGATCTACGCGGCGGCGTTGGGCCTGCCCGAGGGCTTCTTCGACGCGCCCTTCGCCGAGCCGCAATATGTCCCGCGCATGGCCCACTACCCGCCCGAGGCGAACCTGCAGGACAACGAGTTCGGCTCGGCGCCCCATACGGACTCTGGCATCATGACCATCCTGGCGCCGTCGGAACTGCCGGGCCTGGAAATCGAGGCCCAGTCCGGCGAATGGTTCGCCCCGCCCATGGTGCCGGGGCGCTTCCTGGTCAACACCGGCGACATGATGCACCGCTGGACCAACGAGCGCTTCCTGTCGACACCCCATCGGGTCATCCACCGTTCAGGCGGCGAGCGCTACGCCATCCCGTTCTTCTTCGACTGCACCATCGACTACGTCATGAAATGCCTGCCAACCTGCCAGACCCCGGACAACCCGCCGCGCTACCCGCCGACCACCTACGCCCAATACATGGAATGGTTCGCCGGCCAGAACTACGACCACGTCCGCGACAAGCTCGGACCATCGGCCTACCGCGCCGACGCGGCGCGGTAGGCCCATGATGCTCGCACCCAAGGCGACGGGACCCATGAGTTGGGAGGCTGAGACTCTGCTGCCCAACGATGGGATATTCGAGCTGGATCGGGCCTGCCTTGCCGAACTTGAGGCCGTGGCGGCGCTGATCGAGGCCAATCCCCTGCCGGTGGAGGCCCTGACGCCGGACGATTTCTCCCTGCCCAATTGCCGTGCGGTAATGGCCACGGTCAAACAGAACCTGGAGCACGGCACCGGCTTCGCCATCATCGACCGCCTGCCTCTCGACGACCCTGAGCCGGCCATAGCGATCAATCTTCATTGGCTGCTGATGTCGCTTTGCGGCCGCATCGTCGCCCAGAAGTGGGACGGCGCCATGGTCTATGACGTGACCGACACGGGACGGCGACCGACCGCAGGGAACGGCGTTCGCTCGTCGAAATCCAACGAGGGTCAGGGCTATCACACGGACAACAGCTTCGGCCTGCCGCCCGACTATGTGACCCTGATGTGCCTGCAACCGGCCATGGAAGGCGGGATCAGCGGGTTGATCACGTTCGATTCCGTCCATAACCGCCTATTGGACTGCCATCGTGATCTACTGGCACGGCTTTACCGGCCTTACCATTACGACCGCCAGCGCGAGCATGCTCCTGACGACAGCCTGATTTCGACCACGCCGATCTTCGAATTCGACGGCGTGGCGGTGCGCGCCGCCCTGGCGACCGACCTCAATCATCAGGGCTATCACCTGGCTGGTGAGGACATGGGCGAAGAGGCCAAGGCCGCCCTCGATGCCATCGACGCGGTATTGGAAGAACCCGGGCTCGGCAAGGTCTTCACCTTCGAACGAGGGCGGATTCAAATGGTCAACATCCGCCGTCTCGGCCACCGCCGCACCGCCTATACAGACTCAAACGACCCGGCGCTCAAGCGCCACCTGATCCGCATCTGGCTACGCAACTACGACCGGCCGTTCTACCACGGCTAACCCACCGTCACCGCAACTCGCGCCACACCCAAGCGGCGATGGCCAGGATGACAATCCCCTCCAACGCCACAACCAGCACCGCCGTTGAGGCGCCGAGCCAGCCGGCGAGCAGACCGATGTGGAGCATGCCGAGCGGGCCGGAGCCGATGCATACGGTCAGCACGCCCATGACCCGGCCGCGCATTTCCGGCGGCGCCAGGGTGAACATGATGGTGGTCTGCATGGCGCTGAAGCCGGCGGCGCCGAAACCGGCGGTCAGCAACAGCCCGAGCGACAGACCGTACACGGTGGAAAACGAAAAGATCGCCACCATGATCATCACCAGGAACGAGCCGTAGAGGTAGAGCTTGTTGAACCATTCGGGGCGGTCGAAGGTGGCGATCAGCAGCGCCCCCATGAAGGCGCCGGCACCCTCCGCCGACATCAATATGCCGATGGGAAAGGCGCTCAGGCCCATCTCCTCGACGCCGATCACCGGCACCATGGCGGCGAAGGGAAAGCCCCAGACGTTCATGATCACGGTCACCGCCAGGGTGGCGATGATGGCCCGGTTGCCGCGCACGTAGACCAGGCCCTCGCGGATGGTCTTGAACACGTTCCACTGGCGCACCAGAGCCTGGGCCGGGCTGTAGTCCAGGGTAATGATCAGCCCAAAGCCGATAGTGAAGAGCGTGGCGCCGAGCAAATAGGCGCCGTCGATGCCGATGGTCTCATAGAGCAGCCCGCCCAAGGCCGGGCCGAGCATGCGGGTGCCGTTGGTGGTCGCCGAATCCAGACCCATGGCCGGGCCGATGCGCGACGGCCCGGCGATCTCGCCCAGCATGGTGCGGCGCACGGGGAACTCGGTGGTCCACAGGGTGCCGCTGAGGAACACGCCGACGCCCACATGCCAGACCTCGATCTGTCCGCTGCGGGCCAGCAGCGCCAGGGTCACCGCCACCACGGTCGCCATGGTCAGGGCGCAGAGCATCAGCACCTTGCGGTTGACCTGCTCGGCAATGGCCCCTGAAACCGTGCCGAACAGAAACAGCGGCAGCGAGCGCAGCATCATCATCATGGCAACCATGAAGGCCGAGCCGGTAGCCTCCAGGGTGAAGATGGCGATGACCAGGATTTCGAGCCAGCGCATGGTGCCGATGAAGCCGCCGGCGAGCCACACCCGCAGGAACCGACGATCCCCGAGCAGAGCCCAGGGGGAATTGACGGTCAAGATGACCTGCGTTCAATCGCCACGCAGACTCCCGCCGAACGGTCGGCGGCCCGCAGTCGCGGGCTGAAAGAAGTCTGCGTGATTGAAGTCACCCGACCGGCGGTCGCCGCCCGACCATGGCGAACTCGGCTTCCAGGGCCATACCCATATTGCACAGGGTGCCTTCGTCGAACAGCCGGCCCCACAAGTTGACTGCGTGGGGCACCGTGCAGAGCGGACCGCTGTCGTCCAGGCTCGCAGGATCGTCGTTCTTCGGCGACATGCCCCGGCTCCGGCGCTCGACGAAGCCCGCCGGGATGGTCAGGGACGGGTGGCCGGTAAAGTTGGTGATCGAGGCCATGGAGCCGTTGGGGAATTCGCCGATCATGGCGTCGATATCCTCGTAGAGTTCGGCCAGCACTTCCATGGTGCGGCGACGCTGGCGCTCGGTCTGGATCAGGTCGATGGCCGAGATGAACCGCGCCAGGCGGAAGCGGTTGGGGTAGGCACCGCCGTGCTGGCTGACCAACTGGTCATCGCGGCCGTCCAGGGTCAGGTCCTCGAAGGCGGCCGCGGATTCGATATCGACGATGGCCTCCAGGGCCTCGTAAGGCAGGTCGGGAATCGATACTTCGACCAGCTCCATACCGGCCCGGCGGGCGGCGTCGAGCGCCGCGCGGTCGACATCGGTGGCCTCGTCACTGTCGAACCACTTAGGCGCGTAGCCCAGGCGCAGCCCCGCCGCCGAACGCCCGCCGTCGAACGCAAACGGCATGGCGATGGAGCCGGCATCGTCCGGGTCATGGCCGTTGATGGCGGCCAGCACTAGCGCCGTGTCCTCGACACCCCGGCAGATCGGCCCGAGCTTGTCGGTCGACCAGCACAGCGCCATGGCACCAACCCGCGACACCCGCCCGAAGGTCGGGCGCAGGCCGGTGACGCCGCAGCGCTGCGACGGCGAGACGATGGAGCCCAGGGTCTCGCTGCCGATGGCGAAGCCCATGAGCCCGGCGCTCACACTGGAGGCCGAGCCGGCGCTGGAGCCGCTGGCGCCCTCGTCGGTATTCCATGGGTTGCGGGTGTGGCCGCCGAACCAGGTATCGCCCCAGGCCAGGGCCCCGAGGGTGGTCTTGGCGATGAGCACGGCGCCGGCCTCGGCCAGCTTGCGCACCGCCACTGCGTCGCGGCTGGCCACCCGGTCCTGAAACGGCGTCGCCCCCCAGGTGGTGCGGATGCCGTCGGTATCGAGCAAATCCTTGGCCCCCCAGGGCACCCCGTGGAGCGGCCCGCGATAACGCCCGGTTGAAATCTCGCGATCAGCCTCGGCGGCCTGGTCCAGGGCCAGATCACGGGTCACGGTGACGACGCATTCGAGCAGCGGCGCCAGGCGCTCGATACGCCCGAGATAAATTTCCGTCAGCCGTGTACTGGTGATAGCGCCAGCCTTCAGCCAGCCAGATGAGTCAACGGCGCATAGGCGATATCGTCGTCATCGTCGGGCAACGTCGGAACGGCCGCCCCCGACGGCACCACACCGCCGTCATTGGCCGGAATATCCATGCCCGGCAAACGCGGATTAAACACCACCGCCGGCCCGAAGCCGTTGTCGGGCATATAGCCCCGCCGCAACGCCGTACGCGCAATCTGCCCGCCAATCCCGGCCAGCATCTGCCGGCGCTCAGCCTCGTCATAGTCGATACCCGCCACTCGCTCGGCGGCGGCGATTGTCTCAACGTCAATCCTGGACTCGCCCACGGCGCCCTCCCCTGCACGCGATCAATAGGGCACGACCCTATCGCAGGATGGGTTGCCAGCGCTATGCTCACCGCCAATCAGCAAAATTGGAGGCCCCCATGACCACCAGCCCAAGTTTCGGCTCGACCCCGGCCAATAGTTGGCGCCTTACCGACGGCGCCGTCGATACCACCCGGCCTCTGTGCGAGCCTCGGCCCCTGCGTCTTGCCGCCGAGCCCCGGGACGTGATTATCGATCTGGCGCGCAGCGCCTTCATTTCCATCGACATGCAGAACAATTTTTTTGCAGCGAGGGTGGCCTGTGCCATGCCACCGGCCGGGGGCTGGAGGAGACGCGCAAGCCCATCGCACCGATGCAGCGCGTGGTGCCGGCGCTGCGCGGCGCCGGGGTGCCCATCGTCTGGGTTAATTGGGGCAATCGGCCGGACCGGGCCAACCTCAGCCCGTCGCTGATTTGGGTCTTCGATCCGGACAGCGAGGGTATCGGTATCGGCGATGCGCTGCCCGGCGGGGCCGGCAATATCCTGACCAAGGACAGCCCTTCGGCCGCCCTGATCCCCGAGTTGGAGACCGCGCCCGGCGATATCTTTGTCGACAAATACCGGCTCAGCGGCTTCTGGGATACGCCGCTCGACAGCATCCTGCGCAACCTCCGCATCGACACCCTGCTGTTCGTCGGCGTCAACGCCGACCAGTGCGTCATGGGCACCATGATGGACGCCCACTTCCTGGGCTACGACACGTTGCTCATCGAGGACTGCACCGCCACCGGCTCGCCGCGCTACTGCTGGGACGCGACCATGTACAACGCCAAACTGCGCGGGTTTGTTGTTGGGTCCGAGGCGATTGTGGCTGCGCTTGGCTAAATTTTCTCAAACGGCCACAAGGGCTTAGGGCGTTTCTCGAACTCCAGCAACGTGATGTCGCGCGGCAGAGCGCCGGGGGCGTCGAGGTAGAGGATTTCCTGGGCCAGGGGGGCGAAGCCGGCGTGGAAGTGCTGGTTTGATTTGACGATCACGTAGCGCTTGGCCGCCGGGTCGATGCCGCAGGAGGTGAACAGGTCGGGGCCGAAGGCCTGGGTGCGGCGGTCGCAGACCAATAGCTCGATGCCGTCCTCCGTGCGCAGCGCCACGGCGCAGCCCAGGGGGTCGGGGGCGCCGCCGAAGGTCTGGCTCGCGCTCTCGTTGATGGCCAGCACGGTAACCCGCAGGTCGAGGGGGTCGCCGGACATGGGGCCGATCTTGCCGCCGAGGCGGAGATCGAGCACCGCGCCGGCGCCGGCATCGCGGCACAGGGACACGGCGATGGGGTCCCAGATGGGGCCGACGCAGGCGTCGATCATGGCCTCGTCGATCAGGGCGCGCAGCACGAAGGTTGAATCGCAGGGTGCGCCGCCGCCGGGATTGTCGGCGCCGTCGGCCAGCACCACGGTGCCGCCGTTGACCTCGCGGGCCAGAGCCAGGCCGCGGTCGATGGAGTGGTGCGGCGCCGCGCCCTTGCCACGCATGGCCATGAGCTCCTGACCCAAAGCCTCGGCGAGGACCGCGCCTTTGGCCTCGTCGCCGTCGGTGATGACCAGCACCCTTGTGCCGAGGTCGGCGACATCGCCGTAGGGGAAGCCGTGGCCGAGGGAGACCGACAGCACGCCGCCCTGGCCCTCTATGGCCTGGATGCGGTCGACCATGGATCGCATGGGCTCGGCGGTGGTGTGGTAGGTGTCGATAAGGCGGCAGTCGTGGACCGCCATGCGCGGGCTGATGCGGCCCTCGGCGGTGGCGGTGAGCATGTCGATAAGCTCGACGCCGCGCTCGGCGAAGTCGATATGGGGATATTCCTTGTACATGACCAGCACGTCGGCGGCCTCGGTCATGGCCGATGTCAGGTGGCAGTGGAGATCAAGCTCGGCGCCCACCGATACGTCCGGATCGACGATCTCGCGCACCCGGGCGAGCAGATCGCCCTCGCAGTCGTCGCAGCCCTCGGCGACCATGGCGCCGTGGAGGCCCAGGGCAACCACATCGACCGGCATGGCGGCGCGAAGCTGGTCGAGGATTTCATCGCGCAGGGATTCATGGACGGCGCGCACGGTGAGCCCGGCAGGCTCGGCCCAGGCGTAGGTGCCGTGGACGGCGCGCCAGCCATCGTTCGCCTCGGCGAAGACCCGCGCCGCCCAGGCCACGGCGGTCTCCATCTTGGGCCCGGCCGGCAGGGCCTCGGGCGGGCGCACCAGGAAGGTCGCCTCATAAAGACCCATGCCCGTGGGGATCGGCGAAAACGTATTGGTCTCGGTGGCGAGCCCGGCGGTGAAGATTGTTTTTGTCATGGTATTTACCTCACAAACTTACCGGCACCCGTTCTATCACGGTGACAAGCGATGCGGTAACATCTAAACTGGTGCCATCTCCCAGAGGAGAACAACCATGTGGTACGGCGTTGGCGTTATTGTGTTTATCGGCGCGGCGATCCTCGGCCTGGTGGTCGCCACCGTTAAAGTGGCGCTCCGCCGGCAATGGGCCATGGCCGTCACGGTCGGGGTTCCCGCCATCGGTCTCGCCTACCTTTATCTGATGCTTGCGGGAACGCCGTTGTGGATTGTCATGTTCGGCGACCCGAGGCTGGACGACCTGCCGGACAACGCCGTCGTGGTCACGGCGCAAGAGCTTGAGGTGCTGTTCAGCGATCAAACCCACAGCGGCAAATATTACGATAAGCGTACCTGGTATGGGTATCGCGAAAGCAACAGCGCGGAGGGCCAGATCAAGGGCAGTGGCGGGCCGTCAGCGAATCCCGAAGCCTGGAAGTGGTCCGGCCGCTGGAAGATTGAGGGCGAGACGATCTGCCGCGACTATAACGAGGGCTTTAGCTGCGAGCCGCTTTATCGGGTCGGGGCGATCTACCAGCATGTCGATGAACACGACAAAGTCACCACCGAGTTCACCATCGACACAGACAATCCCTGAATCTCCGGCGACAGACGGCGCGGCGGCCTCTAAACTCACCCCCGAAGAGGAGGAGTGCCATGACCGATCTCGCCTATTTGCCGGCCACCGAAGCTATTACCCAATTCAAGGCGCGGACCCTGTCGCCGGTGGAACTGATGGAGGCGGTAATCTCCCGGGCCGAGGCCGTCGAGCCGATTATCAACGCCTTCGCCGCGCGCTATTACGACGAGGCCCGGGCCAAGGCGCGCAAGGCCGAGGCGAAATACGCCAAGCCCGGCGGCCGGGTCCGAGCGCTTGAGGGGCTGCCCCTGGCGGTCAAGGACGACACCGCCATTCTCGGCAAACCCGGCACTGCCGGCTCCCTGGTACCGGCCAACCATGTGGGCGGCCATACCAACCCGTCGGCCGAGCGGCTGATCCGGGCCGGGGCCATCGTCCACGCCCGCACCACCTGCCCGGAGTTTGTCTGGGCCTGGGTGTGTTATTCCAAGGCTTACGGCGTGACCCGCAACCCGTGGAACCCGGACTATACCTGCGGCGCTTCGTCGGGCGGCTCGGGGGCGGCCCTGGCGGCGGGCAGCGCGACCCTGGCCACCGGCTCCGACAGCGGCGGCTCGATCCGTCACCCGGCGGCGCTGTGCGGCGTGGTCGGCTACAAGCCGCCCTACGGGCGCAACCCCAACAGCCCGGCCTACAACAACGACAGCTATTTTCACGTCGGCCCCATGACCCGAACGGTGGACGACTGCGTGCTGATGCAGAACGTCATGGCCGGGCCCCACCCGCTGGACCACAACACGGTGCGCCCGAAGATGAGGATCCCTCGTGATCTGAAGGGGATCAAGGGAATGCGCATCGCCTGGTCCATGGACCTGGGCTGTTTCGAGGTGGCCGAGGATATCCAGCGCGAAACCCGGCGAACGCTTGAGGTGCTGGCGGCGGCCGGAGCCGAGGTCGTCGAAGTCGATACCGGCTGGGCCGCCGAGGCGGTGGACGCCGCCCACGCCTGGGGCGGCCATATCTATGCCGATGATTTCGTCAACGCGGTGCGCGACCACCCGGACGAAGTCACCGACTACACGCCCTATTTCGCCGCTGCCAACGACAAGCTGACGGCGGCCCAATTCCACCGTTCCATGACTGTCGCCGGACGAGTCTGGTGGGACCATTTTGGTCCCCTGTTCAAACAATTCGACGCCTTCATCTGCCCGACAGTATCGACCGTCGTGGTTGCCGCCGACATGAAGCCGTGGGACGACTCCTTAAGGGTCAACGGCAAGCCCGTGGGGGCCAGCGACTGGGCCATGACCGGGCTGTTCAACATGTACGGCCGTTGCCCGGTCCTGGCGGTGCCGTCCGGTTCGACGCCGGGCGGCTCGCCCACGGGTATTCAGATCGTCGCCCGGCCCTACGACGACGTCACCGCTTTTCGGGTTGCCCGAGCCCTGGAACAACGCCAACCCTGGATGGACGACGCCACGCGCCGACCAGTTCTTTAGGAGACAATCATCATGGACAAGACCGACCTCGCCTACACCCCGGCCAGCGAACTGGTTGGCCTGATCACCACCAGGGAACTGTCGCCGGTCGAGGTCATGGAAACCACCCTGGCCCGCCTCGACGATCTCAACCCCAAACTCAACGCGATCTGCACGGCGACGCCGGAGGCGGCCATGGACGCCGCGCGCAAGGCCGAGCAGGCGGTTATGGACGGCGACGCCCTGGGGCCGCTTCACGGCGTGCCGACATCGATCAAGGACCTGGCCCTGACCAAGGGTGTGCGCACCATGAGCGGCTCCCACGTCCATGCCGACCGCATCCCCGAAGAAGACGCCACTTTCGTTGGCCGCCTGGCGGCCGCCGGGGCGATATCCCTGGGCAAGACCACGACCCCCGAGTTCGGTTGGATGGGCTGCGGCAAGAGCCCGGTCACCGGGGTCTCGCACAATCCGTGGAAGCACGGCTTCAACGCCGGCGGCTCAAGCACCGGCGCGGCGATCTGCGCCGCCGCCGGTATCGGCCCGATTCACCAGGGCTCCGACGGCGCCGGCTCGATCCGCATGCCGGCGGCGTTCTGCGGCATTTACGGCCTGAAGCCGTCCTATGGCCGGGTGCCGTACGGGCGCCAGGTCAACAACAACCACTCGTCACACGTCGGCCCCATGACCCGAACGGTAACCGACGCGGCCATGATGCTTCACGCCATGGCCGGACCCGACGACCTTGACCAGGCCAGCCTGGAAGCGCCGCCCGCCGATTACGTGGGCCGTATTGACGACGGCATCAAGGGCTTGCGCGTGGCCTACAGCCCGGACCTGGGATATCTGCCCGTGGACAGCGAGATCGCCTCCTCCGTGGCCGCGGCGGCGAAGGCGCTCGAGGCCGCCGGGGTCATAGTCGAGGAGGTCGATATCGACTGGGGCGACACCCACGACATGGAACGGATTATCTGGTCGGTGGCGACCGCCGCCAACCTAGCCCCGCTGCTCGACGAGTGGGAAGACCGCATGGACCCCGGCATGGTCGCCTGCGCCCGCGACGGCATGACCTATTCGGGGGTCGACTACGCCCTGGCCCAAACCCAACGCCACAGCCTCTACGCCAAGGTCCAGATGTTCTTCGAGCGCTACGATCTGTTGCTGACGCCAAGCCTGTCGGTCGCCGCCTTCCCCGCCGATCTGATTATTCCCGAGCATTGGGAACAGCACGACTGGGACTGGATTCGCTGGGCCGGGTTCTCCTACCCATTCAACCTGACCTGGTCGCCGGCGGCGACCTGCCCCTGCGGCTTTACCTCGGGCGGCCTGCCCATCGGCCTGCAGATCGTCGGCGGCCGGTTCCATGACCTGCGGGTACTCCAGGCCTCGCGCGCATTCGAGCAGATCATGCCGTGGGCCGACAAGCGACCACCTCTCGAATGATCCCGGCGATCCTGGCAGTCGATTCCGGATCGAGTACGGTCAAGGCGGCGGTAGTCGATCACGGCGGCGCCCTGCACGGTACCGGCGCCGCCGACATTGAGTTGTTGCTCGGCCCCGGCGGCGTCGCCGAGCAGTCGCCGCACCAACTGTGGGAGGCGGTGAAGAGCGCCTGCGGTCATGCCCTTGCCGGCGCCGATAGCGTCGCGATTGTCGGCGTGTCGTGCAGCAGCCAGTATTCCTCCATGATCCCGGTCGAGGGGGACGGCAACGCGGCGGCCAACATGCTGTTGTGGCGCGATACCCGAGGGGCACCCTACGCCAAGGCCGTGGTTGAGAACACGCCGGGAGCGCGGGAAACCTGGACGAAAATTCACGGCCTGATACCGTCGCCCGAGGGCCGCGACACCCTGGCCCACATGCTCTATTTCAAACATGGCGAGCCGGCGACATATGACCGCATCCGCGCCTTTCTCGAACCCGTCGATTTCCTCAACCTGCGCTTTACCGGCGTTATCGCGGCCAATCAGGCCAGCGTCTACAAGATGATGCTAACCGACAATCGCACCACCAACGTGACGGCTTACGATCCGGAGTTGATGGCGTTGGTCGGCATCGGCGAAGACAAGCTGCCGCCTCTGCTCGATCTTGAGGCGGTGATTGGCAACGTGCTGCCCGAGGTCGCCGCCGAACTCGGCCTACCACCCGGCGTCAAGGTGCTTGGCGGGGTCAACGACAATCATGCGGTGGCGCTCGGCACCGGTGCGTTGGAGCCGGGCCGGGCCGGCATTTCCATCGGCACCACGACAAACATCTCGGCTCTGGTCGGTGGCCTTAAGTCCGATCTAGTCCGCCGCATTGCATCCATGCCGACGCCCTATCCCGGCCGCCACATGGTAATGGCCGAGAACGGCATGGGCGGCAAGGTGCTGGAGCTCATGCTCGGCCAGATGCTGTTTCCCGACCAGACCCTGGATGACAGCCTCAAAGCCATCGACGAAACCGTACGGAGTACCCCGCCGGGGGCCGATGGGTTGCTTTTCCTGCCGTGGATCAACGGCGCCGGCTCGCCGGCGTCGAACTCCGCGGCGCGGTCGGGGTTTCTCAATATCTCCGTTGACACCAGCCGTGACCACATGGTCCGCGCCCTGCTCGAAGGCATCGCCTTCAATCTGCGTTGGCTCAATGACGCGGTAGAGGGTTTCGTCGGCGCCCCCTTCGAACAATTGATGTTCGCCGGCGGCGGCGCCCAGTCGGATGTCTGGCCACAAATCATCGCCGACATTCTCGACCGGCCGGTCCATCAGATGGCCGAGTCACGGTTTTCGTCGTGCAAGGGATTGGCGCTGCGCGCCCTGGTCCGTCTGGGCTATTTGAGCCCCGAGGCCGGCGATGATTTCCTGCACGTCAAACAGGTTCACGATCCCCGGGCCGAGCACCGGGATCGCTATGAAACCATGCACGCCCAGTTCATTGCGGCGTTCGAGAACAACATTTCAATTTTCACTGCCCTAAATAGCGGGAGCTGACATGTCGGACAAACTCAAGCCCAATCCCAAGTTGTCCTACCCCTACGCCGAGCGTTACGGCGCGCTCCACGCCATCCCCGGCGAGGCGGTGGACCGCCATGAGGTGCTGCGCCAAGCGCGCGACATGGCGAACCGGGAGGACAAGATATGGGAAGACGGCAAGTGTTCGGGAACCATCTATTGCGGCGACCGCGAGCACTACGCTTTTCTCAATGAGGTCTTCGCCGAATACTCCCACGTCAACGCCCTGCAGCGGGACATGTGTCCGAGCCAGACCCGCTTCGAGGCGGAAATTATCGCCATGACCCTGGATATGCTTCATGGCGGCGCGGTAGCCCAAGACACGCCGGGTCAGGAGCCCTGCGGCGTGGTCGGCACCGGCGGCACCGAAAGCATCATTAGCGCGGTGCTGGCCTACCGGGAGTATTTCCGCGAGACCAAAGGCATTACCGAGCCGGAGATGATTTTGCCGGTGACCGCTCATGCGGCCTTCGACAAGGGCGCCTATTACTTCGGCGTCAAAGTGATCCACGCCCCCATCGACCCGGTAACCATGGGCGTCGATGTGGACTTCGTGGCCAAGGCCATCACGCCCAATACCATCGCCCTGGTCGGCTCGGCGGGCAATTACCCCTACGGCACCGTCGATCCCATGGCGGCGCTGTCGGACCTGGCGGTGGCCCACGGCATCGGCCTCCATGTGGACGGCTGCCTCGGTGGTTTCATCCTGCCCTGGGGCCAGGTGCTGGGCTACGACATTCCGGTGTTCGACTTCCGCCTGCCCGGCGTCACCTCGATCTCCGCCGATACCCATAAGTACGGCTATGCCCTCAAGGGCACCTCGGTGGTGCTCTATCGCCACAAGGAACTGCGCACCGGCCAGTTCTTCAGCCACCCGATCTGGCCCGGCGGCATGTACGCCTCGCCGGGCATCAGCGGCAGCCGCTCGGGCGGCCTGCTCGCCGCCACCTGGGCCTCCATGGTCAGCCTCGGGCGCGCGGGTTATCTGGAGCGGGCCAAGGGCATCTTCGAGACCGCCTTCGCCATGCAGGACGCGGTCAAGGCCACGCCCGAACTGCGCCTGCTCGGCAGCCCGACTTTCTGCTTCTCCTTCACCTCGGATGTGTTCGACATCTACCACGTCAACGACCACATGCGGACCCTGGGCTGGCGCTTCAACGGCCAGCAATACCCCAGCGCGCTCCACATGTGCGTCACCGGCCCGCAAACCCAGCCCGGCGTGGTCGAGCGCTTCGCGAGCGATCTGGCCGAGGCCGTGGGCTACGCCAACAACCCACCCAACACGGTTGCGGCCAGCGGCTCGTTCTACGGCGGCGCGGGATCGCAGGCCACTGCGGAGGGCGTCGACCTACCGGAGCTGCGAAGACTATTGGTCGGGGCGCTGGAGCGGAATTTGGAGCAGCCGGCATGAAAATCGGAATGGGCATTCCCGAGACCGGGCCCCAGGCGACGCGAGCGGCGCTGGCAACTCGGATCGAGCGGGCCGAGGGGCTGGGCTTCTCCTATCTCACCGTGTCGGACCACATCGTCATCCCCGGCGCCATCGGCTCGCGGTATCCCTATTCCGAGAGCGGCGCGGTGAGCGGCTGGGGTGAGTGCGTGGAGCAGTTCACTTACATGGCCTATCTCGCCGCCATCACCACCACCGCGCGGCTGGTCTCGTCGGTGACGGTGATGCCGTTGCGCGGCGCCATGCACATGGCCAAAACCATCGCCACCATCGACGTGCTGTCGGGCGGGCGCATGGTTCTCGGCATCGGCGTCGGTTGGCTGGAAGAAGAGTTTGAGGCGGTCCAGGCGCCGTCGTTCAAGGAGCGCGGCCGGGTGACCGACGAATACCTCGAGGTGTTCAAGCTGTTGTGGACCGAGGACAACCCGCGCTTCGACGGCGAGCATGTACGCTTCGCCGATGTCATCTTCGAGCCCAAGCCGGTGCAGAAACCCCACCCGCCGATCTGGGTCGGCGGCGAGAGCATCCCGGCCATGCGCC
>CAZYDR010000086.1:0-15648 GCA_964645285.1 uncultured Alphaproteobacteria bacterium | reverse complement strand
GCTTCCTGTGACGCTGCGGTATCTGGAGACCCTCTTCCCGCCACAGCCGTTCTACCTTCTTGTGATTGACTGGCCAGCCTTCAACGCGAAGCAACGCGGTAATCTTCCTGTAGCCATAGCGGCCATATTGCTTTGCCAGTCTGACCAAAGCCAGCCGAAGGCTGTCATCATCGCCCGGGAATGCCTCATAGCGCTGTGTGGACCGGGCCACGCCGATCGTTCTGCAAGCCCGCCGCTCGGATAACCCGATCTTCTGACGCAGATGGATTACAGCCTGACGCAGATCGGCAATCGTCAGACCTTCGGCTTTAGGTAATCGAGGCTCTCCTTCAGGATCAGTTTGTCCAGTTCAAGATCCGCAACAATTCTCTTGAGCCGAGTATTCTCCTTCTCAAGGCCCTTGACCGACTAACACGCCAGCCACCAGATGAGTTCAAACACGCTCGGGGGACCGTAATTAGCCGAGCAGTGGTAGTGGCGTCGTTAGAAGCCTCTAAATCATCACGTCGTATTGGCAACTCACCAGCATCTCGGCCATGGCGGCGGTGTTGGGCAGGGCCAGGGCCACGGCGGCCAGTTCGGCGAGGTCGGCGGGCTGGATCATTTCCTCGGGTGACGGATCGGTGCGCCCTGCGGTCATGTCTATGGCCACGTAACCGGGACACAGGGCGGTGACCCGCACACCGTCCTTCCAGGCGGCGCGCCGGGCCGCGTGACCGACCGCCATGAGACCGAATTTGCTCATGGCGTAGCCGGTGCCGTCGTTGGCCACCCGCTTGCCCGACAGGGACACCACGTTGATGACCCGTCCGCTGCCGCAGGCCCGCAGGTGGGGTAGGGCGAGGCGGATCATGCGCATGGGCGCCTTGGTGTTGATCGCCCACATGTTGTCGAAGACGTCCTCGTCGGCGTCTTCGATATTGGCGTTAACGCCGGTGTCGGCATTGTTGACCAAGCCGTCGATGCGGCCGTAATGCGCTATAGTCGCGTCCACCCAGGCGGCGTTGTTTGCCCCATCGGTGGCGTCGTAGGCGTGGGCCATGACTCGACCGTCTGTCTTGGCGCCCGCCAACTCAATACTGGACGTGTCGCGAGCGCCCAGACTCAGGCTGTAGCCCTTGTCATGGAGGCATTGGGCGATGCCCAGGCCGATGCCCCGATTGGCGCCGCTGACCATGATGACGCGGCCTTGTGGTTCAAGCATAGGTGTCTCTCCGGCAAAAATTCAGGTCGGGTGCGAACCGCGTGCCTCGCGGACCGCGATGCCGAGCCGCTCAATCCCGGTTTCGATTTCCGCCATCGAGGGAAAGCCGAAAGCCAGGCGAATGTAGGGGCCGGCATCGCCGTCGATATGGAACGTCGAGCCATGGGCGAAGTTGACGTCGTGGCGGTTGGCGCCTTCGAGCAAATGTCCCGGATCAACATCGTCGGGCAGGCGCACCCAGATGAACAGGCCGCCGACCGGCGGGTTGACCGAGCACAGGTTGCCGAGGTGAGTCTCCAGGGCCCCTAGCATGGCGTCGCGCTTGGCCTTGAGACCCACGTTGGCCATCTCGATATGGTCCCACAACCGGTCTTTGAGGTAGGCGTGGGTAATGGCGGCGGCCAGGGTGTTAGGGCCGGCATCGTGACGCTTCGCCAGGATGCGCTCCATCATTTCCGGCGCCGCCGAGACATAGCCGAGGCGCACACCGGGGGCGAAGATCTTCGACAATGAGCAGATATAAATTTGCCGGGGACTGTCATCCAGGGCGTAGAACGCCGGTGGCTTTTCGCCTTCGAAATGGACATCGCCGTAGCAGTTGTCCTCGACAACGACGACGTCGTGATGCCGCGCCAGTTCGACCAGCTCGAGACGGCGCTCGCGCGGCAGCATGGTGCCGGTGGGGTTCTGGTAGGTCGGCAGGGTGTAGATGAAGCGCGGCTTGCGGCCCTCATCGGCGAGGCGCTGCAGGATCTCGGCAAGGGAGTCCATGCGCATGCCGTGGGCGTCCATCGCGACCCCGGCCATTTCGATGCCCAGGGACTTGAAGTAATTGATGGTGCCCACGTAGCAGTACTCTTCCATCACCACGATATCGTCATGGCCCTGACACAGGGCCTCGGTGACCAGGGTGATGGACTGCATGGAGCCGTTGGTTAGAGCGATATTCTCCGGGTCAATGCGCACGCCTTCGCGGGCGAATTCACGATCCGCCATGAGGTGGCGCAGACCTTCATGGCCGTACTTGCCATGATAGCGGTTGATGTCGGCGGTCATGGTCTTGATCACCTCGGCGGCAGCCTCGGCGAAACCGTCCGTGGGAAAGGTCTCCGGATTGGTGTTGCCGGTGGCGAAATCATAAGCTGTCACGGGACTCAACTCCTTGCGAGGGTATGTAGAGGGGCTGCGCTGCGCTGGCTGTTCCGCCAGTCGTCGGCGTAGTGAGCGGGGGCGTTCGAGGGTGGCAACGGATCCTTGCCGAGAATTAGATCGGACGCCCGCTCACCCATCATGATGGTTGGTGCGCTGAGGTTACCATTGGTGATGTCCGGCATGATCGAGGAATCAACCACCCGCAGACCCTCGATGCCATGGACCCGGGTTTGTGGATCGACCACGGCGGCGGGGTCGACGCCCATTTTGCAGGTGCCGCATGGATGGTAACAGGTCTTGGCGTTGTCGGCGACCCGGGCGTCGATCTCGTCGTCGCTTTGAATCTCGGGGCCGGGGTTGATCTCCCGGCCGCGGTAGGGATCGAATGGCGCCTGGGCGAGGATTTCCCGGGTCAGCTTGACGCCCAGGCGGTAGAGCGCCCGGTCGTCCTCGTGGTCGAGATAATTGAACAGCAAGATAGGTTTCTCGGCTGCATCGCCGGACTGCAATCGCACGCGCCCCCGGCTCTTGGGCTTGGCCGGGTTGAACAGGGCGCTATAGCCGTGACCTTGGTGCGTGTTCGAGCCGTCGAAGACCAGAGCGCCGGCGAGGAAGTGATATTGGATATCGGGGAACGACAATCCCGGCCGGCTGCGGATGTAGCCGTTGGACTCGTAATGGTTGGTTGCGCCCAGACCGTCCCTGAACAACAGCCAGCGCAGCCCGATCATGGCTTTCGACAGCAGGTCCATGCGGCTGTTGAGAGTGATCGGCTGGGTGCATTCTTGCTGGACCCAGACCGACAGGTGGTCGTGGAGGTTCTCGCCAACACCGGGCAGATGGTGGATGGTCTCGATACCGTTCGCGCTCAACTGTGCGTTATCGCCAATGCCCGACAGCATCAACAGCTTGGGCGAATTGACCGGCCCGGCGCTGAGGATCACCTCGCGCCGCGCCTTGACCTGGAATGTCTGGCTGCCCTTGGAATATTCCACGCCGACCGCGCGCTTGCCGTCCATGAGTACGCGGTTGGTCAGGGCGTGCATTTCCACGGTCAGGTTCGGGCGCCCCATGGCCGGCTTCATGTAGGCGGTGGCGGTGGATGAGCGCTCGCCGTTCTTGATGGTCATGTCCATGCGGCCGAAGCCTTCCTGCTGGTATCCGTTGACGTCGTCGGAATGCAGGTAGCCGGCCTGGGCGCCGGCCTCGATGAAGGCGCGGTGGAGCGGATTGGCCATGTCGTTGCCGTTGCAGGTACCCATGGGTCCGCCGTCGCCCCGGTAATCGTCGCCGCCGTAGCTGCAGGCCTCGGCGCGCTTGAAGTAGGGCAGGCAATTGGCGTAGTTCCAGCCCTCGGCGCCGATCGCCTCCCACTGGTCGTAATCGCCGGCATGGCCGCGCACGTAGCACATGCCGTTGATCGACGAGGTGCCGCCGATGACCTTGCCGCGCGGTTGCAATTTGCGACGCCCGTTGAGGCCGGGCTCGGGCTCGGATTCAAAACTCCAGTCGAAGCGCTCCCGGCTCATGGGGATGTAGCAGGCCGACGGCATCTTGATGAAGAGGCTGTTGTCGCGACCGCCGTACTCGATGACGAGCACGCTATTGGCCGGGTCTTCGCTCAGGCGGCTGGCCAGCACGCTGCCGGCCGAGCCGGCCCCAACGATGATGAAATCGAACTCTCTGGTTTCCATGGAGAGACTCACGCGTAGCTATCGGGTAGTTCATCTTTACGGCGGGCCATGAAGTCGAGCAAGGCTTCGTCTATGGCCTCATCGATCGGCGGCGCCTGATAGGTGGCGAGTATGGAATTCAGGGCGGTATTTGCCCGGCTTTCCGCATCCAGGCTGCCGTCATCTTGCCACTGCTCGAAGGACCGCGAGTCAAACATATCGGACTCGAAAAAAGCGTTCCGGTAGCGCGCCAAAGTGTGCGGATGATCGAGGAAGGTGCTGCCCGGCGCGGACTCGCCATAGGCGTCCACGGCCAGGGCTCCGTCGGACACATCCATGCCGGCCATGACCCGGCTGACCACCCAAAGCATCTCGCAGTCGAGTACAAACTTCTCATATGACACACAAAGCCCAAGCTCTAGGGCGCCGGTGGCGTGGATCAGGAAGTTGACGCCCGACAGAACCGAATAATTGAGATAAAGCGCCGATCCCATGTCGACATGAACATCGGGAATCTTAAACGTCGATGACGACCCGCCACCCCGAAACGGGACGTCCAGACGCCGCGATAGCTGGCCGGCGGTAAGCAGACATTTCCACGATTCATCGAAGTGCATGGGCGACCCGGTGCGCATATTGAGGCCCATGGAATTGATCCCGAAGATGACCGGTGAGCCGGGTCGCACCAACTGGGCCAAGGCCATGCCGGCCATGGCCTCGGCGAACAGTTGGGCGACCATGGACGCCGGCGTCACCGGCCCCGAGGCGCCGGCGATAATGAACGGCGTCACCACGTTGCCGTGGTTATGGGCGGCATAGATGCGCAGGGTCTCGAGGGTGACCCCGTCGTAGACCAGGGGCGAGGTCGGATTGATCATTGCCAGGACGCAACAGTTGTTATCGACCACGTCCGGCCCAAACACCGTCTCGGTCATACGAAGGCTGTCCTCGGCCTGCCAACCGGATGTCACCGCCCCCATATAGCCCTTGTCGGAATAGCGAATGTGGCCATAGGTCATGTCGAGATGACGCTTGCTCACGGGCACGTCCGTGGGTTCGCAGATGGTGCCGCCGGAATGGTGCAGGCTGGGCGCTGCCTGGGACAGCTTCACGAAGTTGTTGAAGTCTTCCAGGGTGGCGTAACGCCGCTCCACATCAAGGCCGCGCACGAAGGGCGCGCCGTAGAGCGGTGAGAAGACCTGATTGTCGCCGCCGATGATCACGTTGCGCTCGGGATTGCGTGCCAGTTGCTCGAACTGCCGGGGCGCCGAGCGCTGGATGATCCCGCGGCACATGCCGGGTTCGAACCGCACCCGCTCACCCCGCACGTCGGCGCCGGCCTTCTTTACATAGTCGAGCGAGACGGGATCGTCGCGAAACTCGATGCCGGTCTCGGCCAGCAGCCGGTCGGCCTGATCCTCAAGCCGTTGTAGCCCGTCTTCGGGCAAGTACTCATAGGGTGGTGCGGCGCGCCGGAGATAGGCTGGCGCCGGCGGGGCCGGCGTCTCATGGGTCGCGCCTCGACGACGGCGACGACTGCTGCGCTCAGCCGTCACGGGGCGGAAAACTCGATGTCCTGGGCGCCTCCCCACAGCACCGGGTGGCCGAACGCGGCGAGGTTCTCGTTGCCCTCGGTCACGGTGAGGAAATGATTGCCCGCCAGATCGCCCATCTTGCTGGCGAAGCTGGAACTGCCATAGGCGAACAATATCTCGGTTTCGCTGTAGCCGCCGGGATAGAGCAGAATGTCGCCGCGCGAGGGATGCACCGTGTGGTTCTCGAAATCCAGCCCGATGTCGAAATCGCCCAAGGATACCCATACCGCTTCGCCGCTCCAGCGCGAATGGATGAGCTGATTGCGGAACGGTAGCAGCTCGCGAAACCGGGCACAGGTCTTGGGCGCTTGCCCGAGTTCCAGCTTAGCGCGGAATGAAAACGGCCCCGCCGTAATGTTGAGGAATTCCACGTCGCGGCCCTACACGTCGAGCACGATTTTGCCTATGTGCTCGCCGGATTCCATGCGGGCGTGGGCGGCGGCGGCCTGGGCCAGGGGGTAGGTCGAGTCCATGGCCGGGGCCATGCGGCCGGCGTCGAGCAGGGGCCAGATGTCGCGGTGCAGCTCATCGGCGATGGCGCCCTTCTCCTCAATGCCGCGCGGCCGCAGTGTGGACCCGGTGATGGTCAGGCGCTTGAGCATGAGCGGCAGGAAGTCGAACTCGATCTGGCTGCCGCCGAGAAAAGCGATGAACACTAGGCGGCCTTCCGGGCGCAGGGCCTTGACGTCGCGGGCGATGTAGTCGCCGCCGACCATGTCGAGAATGATATCGACGCCTTCGCCGCCGGTCAGCTCCTTGACCACAGCGACGAAGTCTTCGGTGCGGTAGTTTATGGCGCGCTCGGCGCCGAGTTCGACACAGGCGGCGCATTTGGCGTCCGTACCGGCGGTGGCAAACACCCGGGTACCCCGGGCATGGGCGATCTGGATCGCCGCCGTGCCGATGCCCGACGAGCCGCCATGGACCAGGAAACGCTCGCCGCCCGCCAAGCCGCCGCGGCGGACCACGTTCTCCCACACGGTAAAGAAAGTCTCGGGCAGAGCCGCCGCCTTTTCCATGGTGAAGCCGTGGGGCACTGGCAGGCACTGCACGGTCGGCGCGACGCAGTATTCCGCGTAGCCGCCGCCGGCGACCAGGGCGCAGACCTCGTCGCCGATATTCCAGCCCTGGGCGCCAGGGCCGAGGGCCGCGACCGTGCCGGCGATCTCCAGGCCGGGAAGGTCGGACGCCCCCGGCGGCGGCGGATAGCCGCCCTCGCGCTGCAATATGTCGGGCCGGTTGACGCCCGCCGCCTTGACCGCGATCAACACCTCGCCGACGCTGGGCACGGGCACCGGCCGCTCGCAGGGCACCAGCACGTCAGGCCCGCCGGGCTCGACGATCTCGATGGCTCTCATGGTTGTGGGGATGTTGGTACTCATGGCGCAGTGCTCCGGGAGAGAATGATCGCCGCACTGTGCCCCAGCAGGGCGAGGGTGGGAAGCACGTTAGAAGTATTTTGGACCACAGAGACACAGAGACGCAGAGAAGCAAAAAAAAGAATCTTGAGGGTGCTTCGCGCCAAGAATACCTTCTCCCCTTACTTTCTTCCTCTGTGTCTCTGTGTCTCTGTATCTCTGTGGTCAATTACACTTCCGGAGCGACGTCATGGCTGGCGATCAACGGCTGAAACTGCACATCAAGAACAACCGCTCGGGCGAGGATGTGTTTCGCATGACGCCCGAGCGGGTTGCCGAGGCTCTGGCCCGGGCGCCGGACATTGCCGGCCGCGTCGATACGTTTATCGACTGGGACTTCGACAACTTCGAGGAGTCCATTGCCACGGCCGACGGTCTGATCACCTGGGAGCTGCCGACCGAAAACCTCAGGGCGCGGGCGCCCAAGCTCAAATGGATCCACATCATCGGCGCCGGCATCGAGCATATGCTGCCGCTCGACTGGCTGCCCCGCGGTGTGACGCTGACCAACAACCGCGGCGTCCACGCGCCGAAGTCCGGCGAATACGGCGCCATGGCCATCCTCATGCTCAACAACCATATGCCGGCCATGTACACGCGCCAGCGCGCCGGTAATTTCGATCCGATCTTCGCCACCCCGGTGGTCGGCAAGACCCTGGTGGTCATCGGCTGCGGCAAAATGGGCGGCGCCGTGGCGCGGGCGGCGCGCAAGCTCGGCCTCTATGTCATCGGCGTACGCCGCCACGGCAAGCCGGCCCGCTTCGCCCATGAGGTGCACGGCCCCGAGGCCATCGACGACCTGCTGGTTCGGGCGGATTTCGTCCTGGTCACCACCCCCTTGGTGCGCGATACCGAGAACCTCATGGACGCCCGCCGGCTTGACCTATTAAAGCCGACGGCCGGCCTCATCAACATGAGCCGCGCCCGCGTCGTCGATTACGGCCATCTGTCGAAGAAACTCACCGAGGGCAGCCTGTCCGGCGCCGTCCTTGACGTTTTCGACCCGGAACCCCTGCCATCGGAATCGCCCCTCTGGCACGTCCCCAACCTGATCGCCACGCCGCACATCTCGTCCGACGACGACCTCTCCTACACCCCGTTGACCCTCGACCTGTTCCTCGACAACGCCCGCCGAGTGCTGGCCGGAAAGCCGCTGCGCAACCGGGTGAGCCCAAAGCTGGGGTATTGAGGTATACTGGCGGCGGCAGGGGCATAGAGAGGGGAGAGCCATGGACGACGACCTTGAACTCCAACACGTCGAGCGAAAGCAGCCGCCGAAAAACCTCGCCCTGATGTCCCTTGAGGCGCTCAACAACTACATCGCCGAACTGGAAGCCGAAATCGCCCGCGCCCGCGAGGCCATCGCCGAAAAGCAATCGGCGCGCGGGGATGCGGAATCGGTATTTAAGAGTTAAGTAGTTTCGTCCACCAAGGCACCAAGACACAGAGCAGAAAGTTCTTGGCCGAAGGTAATTCTCCTTAGCTTCTTGGTGTCTTCGTGCCTTGGTGGTCCAACCTGCTTTCTAATTCAGCTCTATCGACAAATGCACCATGTCGCGGACCACGATGCCGTCGATGCGCTCGATTACCTTAGAGCGCCGGGCGAAAAAGTCGCAGTCGATGCCGGTCATGCGAAAGCCGAAGCGCTGATAGAACGCCAGCTCGCGAAAGCAGCAATTACACGTCCCCACGTCGAGCGCCTCAGCCCCTGCTTGCGGGCCAGGCGTACCGCCGCGCGCAGCAATCGCGTGCCGATTCCCCGGCGTCGCAGCTCGGGCGCGACAGCGATGTTCATGATCTCCACCACATGGGCCGGGTGTCCATCAACACGAACTCGCCGACCAGCCGCCCGCCATTAAACGCGAGATAACAGCGCCCCCGCGCGAGGTACGCCTCCACCTCCCCCGGGTCGGGTCGACCTCAAGCAACAAATCCCAAGGCGGCGTTTCATCGGCCTTGAGCAGCCGGATCGATAAACGTGACAAACTGTGTCCTCCGACTAATTCCGCAATTCACCCGCGCATACGCCCGCCATTGGGATCATACAGCGCCGTGCTCGTCACCCGCGCTGGGTACTTCGCACCCAAAATTTCCACCTCCAGCTCCGTATCATCCACCGCCAGTTCCGGCGGGACGTAGCC
Source organism: uncultured Alphaproteobacteria bacterium (assembly GCA_964645285.1). GTDB lineage: Bacteria > Pseudomonadota > Alphaproteobacteria > JAAXGF01 > JAAXGF01 > JAYZAP01. Next base: position 6,465 of record CAZYDR010000086.1, on the reverse strand, counting down.
CAGCGCCATGCTTTTGCCGACATGGTGGGCGTAGCCGCCGGAGGTTATGTAGCCGACGCAATCGCCGTCCTTGAAGATGGCTTCGTCGTTGGAGACGTCGATGTCGCCAGTGCCTTCGGCGTTACTCGTGTCGATGACCATGGTCACCAGCTTCTTGTCCGGGCCAGTGGCGGCCTCGGCCTCGGCGGCGGCTTTGCCGATGAAGTCCTTGTCCCATTGAATGAAGATGTCGAGGCCCGATTGGGCGGCGGTATAGTCGGGGCGGAAATCGAGGGTCCAGGCGCCCCAGTTCTTTTCCAGTCGCAGGGCCATTAGGGCGCGGGCGCCGTAGAGCTTGAGGCCGAGGTCCGTGCCGGCCTCCTCGATGGCCTCGAACAGGCGGAGCTGGAACTGGGGCGGGCAGTAGATCTCAAAGCCGAGTTCGCCGGAGAACGAGATGCGGTTGAGGATCACCGGCACACCGCCCACATGGGTGCGGCGCACGTCGCGGAACTTGAGGGCGTTGCCAGCGACGTCGAGGCGGCAGATACTCGACAATAGCTCGCGCGAGTTGGGCCCTGCGATACCGATACCGTGGAACTCGTCGGAGCGGTTGCGGTAGGTGAAATCGTCGCGGCCCTCCAAATGCTGGTCGAACCAGCGCCGGTGCATTTCCTGGGCGGCGCCGGAGCCGAACAGCATGAAGGTTTCGTCGTCGAGGCAGGCCACGGTGAGGTCGCCGTAGAGCTTGCCCTTGGGCGTCAGCATGGGGGTGAGGTTGAGGCGGCCGGGCTTGGGAACGCGCCCGGCGAGTACGTAATCGAGGAACGCGCGGGAACCGGGACCGGTGAATTCGTGCTTGGCGAAGTTGGCGATCTCGACAGCGCCGACGGCCTCGCGCACGGCGGTGACCTCGGCGGCCACGTAGTCGTGGGCGCGGGAGCGTTTGAAGGTCGGTTCCTCATGGGCGTCGTCGGGGCCGTTGGCGAACCACAGCACGTTCTCCAGGCCGAAGGCATCGCCCATGACCGCGCCGCGCGCGACCAAGCGGTCGTAAAGTGCCGTGGTCGCCTGGCGGCGGCCCTTGGGCAGGGTCTCGTTGGGGAAGGTCAGCTTGAAGCGGCGCTCGTAGTTCTCCGACGCTTTGGTGGTGCCCCATTCGGGCGTGGCGAAGGGGCCGAAGGTGAAGGGGCCGTTGATGATCTGCTTGATGCCGGCGCGCCCCAATGCCGGAATGCGCTCGAAGGCCATCTCCAGGCGATCGGCGATGCGGTCGAGGTCGGGGGGCAGCAGCTCCATGCTGAAGTCCTGGTGCGTGCCGGCGACTTTCCAAGGGGTCGAGCTCGGCTCATAGGTGCCGAGCAGCATGCCCTGTTGTTCCTGGCGGAAGTAGATGTTGCCCTCGTAGTCGATGCCGGCGGGCAGCCGGGCGATGGGGTCAGCGGCGCTGCGCTCGGCGATCTCGGGGATGGTCTCGGTGATCAGGAAGTGGTGCTCCATGGGCTGCACCGGCAGATCGACGCCGGCCAAGTGGCCCAGCTCGCGGGCCCACAGGCCGCCGGCGTTGACGATCATTTCGGCGTTGATGGTACCTTTGGGCGTGACCACGTCCCAGGTGCCGTCGGGGCGCTGGTTGGTCTCGACTACCGGGCTGTGGGTGTGGAACTTGGCGCCGTAGTGTTGCGCCGACTTGGCATAGGCGTAGGTCACGCCGGACGGGTCGATGTCGCCGTCCAGCGGGTCCCACAAGGCGGCGACATAGCGACTCGGGTCTATCAGCGGGTGACGCCGGGCGGCTTCCTCGACGGAGATGAACTCCTGGTCGAGGCCCATGTAGCGGGCCTTGGAGCGCTCACGCTTGAGATAGTCGTGCCAGTCCTCGTCGGAGGCGAGATAAAACCCGCCGGTGGAATGCATGCTCACCGACTGGCCCGAGGTCTCCTCAATCTCCTTGTAGAGATTGATTGTGTAGCCCTGAAGCCGGGAGATGTTGGGGTCCGACGAAATGGTATGGATCTGCCCCGCCGCGTGCCACGACGAGCCCGAGGTCAATTCGTCACGCTCGAGCAGCACCGCGTCCTTCCAGCCGAACTTGGCGAGGTGAAACAGGATCGAACAACCAACGACCCCGCCGCCGATGACAACGACCTTGGCATGGCTTTGCATGATCCCTAATCTCCTCCCTCTATCTCTCGCTGCGTCCCTGCCAGCCCCACCATTTGACGGCGGCCCAGGCACCGATGTCGAGGAACGGGCGCGGCGGCAGCCGTTCGGGCTGGCCGAGGGCGTCCATGTCTTTGATCAGTGGGTTGTCCTCGCCGCAGGCGAGATCCGCCGCCAGCATGCCGGCGATGGTGCCCTTGGTGGCGCCGACGGCGTTCTGGCACACGGCGGTATAGACATTGGCCGCCGGCTGGCTGAAGCCCGGCGCGAAGTTGCGCGACATGCACAGGAAGCCGACCCAGGTGTGATCGAAGGTGACGTCGGGCAGCATGGGATAGCGCGCCCGGAACAGCGGTAGGTGGCTGTGCTGGATCGCCTGGTAGACCGATTGGTCGGTGGACAGGCGGGTGGCGTAGCCGATGTTCTGGCGAAACAGCAGGCGGTTGTCCCGGGTGTGGCGCAGGGTCGCCCCGGCGAAGGCGTTGGTCGGCACCACCCCCCAGTCGCCCTGACCGCCCAGCGCCGCGACTTCGGCGTCGGTGAGTTGCCGGGTCAGGCTGGCGAAGGCGCGGACCGGGAAGACCTGACCGCGGTACTGGTCGAACTCGGGGGCGAAGCCGTTGACCGCCAGGATGATCTTCGCCGCCGTCAGGGTGCCGTCGGCGGTGGTGAGCCGCACCGGCTCGCCGTAGTCGATGGCGGTGACCGGCGACTGCTCAAAGACCGTGGCGTTGCCCGGCAGGGTGTCGCCGAGGCCGCGCACCAGGGCGGCGGGCTGCATGAGGATGGTGCCGGGCGTATGGACCGCGGCGCGGAAATAGCCGGTGCCGAGCTCGCCGGCCAGGGCCTTGGAATCCAGCACCCGGTAGGGCTCGCCCAGGGCGTCGAGCTCTTCGGTAAAGCCTTCGAGAAAGCCCTCGCCCTGGCCTGACACCGCCGACATGTGCTGGCCCCGGCGGCTCCAGTCGCACTGGATCTGGTTGGCGGTGACGATGTCGTCCAGGGAACGCGTCGCCGCGCGGCTGAGGCGGGTCGACCGGCGGGCGGCGTCCAGGTCGGCCTGATCGGCCGATCCGACGTTGTGGGCTAGGTCGATGACGAAGCCCGAGTTGCGCGCCGAGGCGCCGTCGCCGACCCGCTGGGCGTCGATCAGAGCAATGGCGTCGTTGGGCCGGTTCTCAGCCAGACGCCGGGCCGCGGCGAGGCCGGCGAACCCGGCGCCGATGACCGCCCAATCGACAGTCACGTCGCCGGCCAGCGATGGGTTCGGAACCCGCTCGGGAAGGATGTTTGCCCAACCGTTGGTACGGTCGTCGTTGGGTAGATTCTTGACTGTCGTTGTCGCCATAAACCCGAGCATTTCATCGATAGACAGAACTGTCCATCAGTGATCTTCTCCGCCCCAATACAACACGGATTTTCGGCCATGGCGAGACCCGACAGCACGCGGCGCAAACGGCGCCAGCAGAGCCAATCTGTCAACACCCTGCCGTGGCGCAAGGTGGTCAATTCCCACCCGCCCATCGAAGTGCTGAGCGCCGATCAGGTCGAGGCCATCCATCACGCCTCGCTGCGGGTGCTGGCCGAGACCGGCTTCCGGGTCGACGGCGAAAACACCCGCCAGATTCTCGCCGACGCCGGGGCCGAGGTTGACCACGCCACCATGACCGTGCGCATGGACCCCGCCATGATCGAGGAATACATGGCCCACGCTCCGGCCACGTTCACCATCCACGCCCGCAATCCGGCCCACAACCTGCTGATCGGCGGCAACGCCATCACCTTCGAGCCGGTCGGCGGGCCGTCCTTCGTCTCCGACATGGACCGCGGCCGCCGCGCCGGCACCATGGCCGAGGTCCGCGACTTCACCAAGGTGTGCCAGGGCCTCGATATTATCCACATGGCCTCGGGCGGCGCCTTCGAGCCCCTCGATCTGCCGCCCGAGACCCGCCATCTCGACACCGGCTATGCCGCGCTTAGCCTCCAGGACAAGGTTACCGGCTGCTGGCTGCTGGGCTCGAAACGTGCCCGTCACGGCATCGACATGGCGCGCATCGCCCAGGGTCTCAAACCCCATGAGGTCGACAACCAGGCCGTCACCTTCGGCAACATCAACACCAACTCACCCCTGGTGCTCGACGCCGCCATGGCCGACGGGCTGATCGAGCTGGCCCGCGACAACCAGCCGGTGACCGTGACGCCCTTCACCCTCTCGGGCGCCATGGCCCCGGTGACCATTGCCGGGGCGCTGACCCTGCAAAACGCCGAGGCCCTGTTCGGCATGACCCTGGTCCAGGTGGTGCGCCAGGGCTGCCCGGTGGTCTACGGCGGCTTCACCTCCAACGTCGACATGAAATCCGGGGCCCCGGCCTTCGGCACCCCGGAATACACCATGGCGGCCCAGGCCGGCGGCCAGCTTGCCAGGCGCTACGGCGTGCCCTACCGTTCAAGCAACACCACGGCGTCGAACACGGTCGACGCCCAGTCCGCCTACGAGAGCCAGATGTCCCTGTGGGGCGCGGTCACGGGCCACGCTAATTTCATCTTCCACGCCGCCGGCTGGCTCGAGGGCGGCCTGACTGCGTCGTTCGAGAAGCTCATCGTCGACGCCGAAATGCTGCAGATGATGGCCCTGACCCTGGAGGGCATCGAGGTCAGCGACGACACCCTGGCGTTAGGCGCCATCGCCGAAGTCGGTCACGGTGGTCACTTCTTCGGCGCCGCCCACACCCTGGAGCGCTACGAGAGTGCGTTCTACCCGCCCCTGGTGTCGGACTGGCGCAATTTCGAGACCTGGGAGGAGGCCGGCGGCCCGACCACCATGGAACACGCCAACCGGGTGTGGAAGCAACTCCTGCGCGATTACGAGCAGCCACCCATGGACCCGGCCATCGACGAGGAACTGCGGGATTATGTGGCGCGGGCGAAGCTTGAGATGGTGGCGTGAGGCCTTCTACAACAACGGCACCACCAACTCGCGGAACAGGGTCATCTGGGCCATGGAGTCGGCGGTTGACTTCACGCCGTGCTGCTGGAAGTCGAGGATGAACTGCGACAGGCCGGCGTCCTGGTATTCGCGAATCTTTGCGGCGCACTGGGCCGGCGAGCCGGCCATGGCTACCGATTGGGGCAGCTCGGACCGGTCCGAGAAATAGGTGCCGGCGAAGTGGCTGTTGACCGCTTCGCCCGATAGCTCCCCATCGGGGGTGATGTAGCAATAGATCCAGGCTCCGAGCCTGGTTTTGGTGCCCCATTTCTCGCACTCCGCCGCCAGCGCCGGGGCATAGACGTTGCGCAGCTCGTCGAAGGTCGGCACGAACGGATCGAAACATTCGGCATAGCGCGCCGCGCGTGGAATACTCGCCTTGGCCCCGGCCCACCAGATCGGCGGATAGGGTTTCTGCACCGGCTTGGGCTCGCAGGTCATGGCGCTCAGGCTATATCGCTCACCCTCATAGCTGACCGCGTCCTCGGTCCACAGGCGGGTAATGATCTCAAGCTGCTCGTCGCACAGCCGGCCGCGGCCCTTGAGGCTCTCGCCATAGGCCTCGAACTGGGCCTTGCCGTAGCCCGGACACATCCCGGCGATGATCCGCCCGTCCGACAACTGGTCCATCACCGCGATGGTCTTGGCCCAGTGATAGGGCGGCAGCAGGGGCAGTGGGAAGGCGTCGGAGCAGATGCGGATGTGGCTGGTCGCCATGATCATGGCGGTCATCACCACCACCGGCTCGAGGATGTGGTTGTGTTCGAAGGTGGCGAACAGGTCGTCGTCGGGCAGCGAGACGTTGACCATGGGCAGGTTGACCGAATGAAAATCCAGCCACTCCGCATGGCGCGCCACATCGGCCAGCCGCTCGACCGTGATGATCTCTTTGCCCCAGGGAAACGCAACAACGCTGAACTGATCCATAACCGACATGGCGCGGTGCTCCTTATGAATTGGGGGGTGATCTCATGGCCGCCCCTGGTGAAACCACACGACCCCAACAAACCCGCGCCACGCCTTGTCCCGGCGTTTGCTCCGGGAGTATTCTCGCTGGTGGTTGGGGTGTTGTAAATATGGTAGCGTGGGAAGCGGTGAGCGCTAACCGGGTGTGGAAGCAGCTCCTGCGGGACTATGAGCAGCCGCCCATGGACCCGGCGATTGACGAGGAGCTGCGGGATTATGTGGCGCGGGCGAAGGTTGAGATGGGAACTAATCCATAATCGACAGGGCGTGATGCTCTGTGTGACCTTGCACTGAACTCACGTGCCCTTCGGCCACTACTGAGGTGGTCCCACATTGTTGGACAGTTTGGCAGCGGATTTAAGGTGTATTCC
>CAZYDR010000085.1:0-16150 GCA_964645285.1 uncultured Alphaproteobacteria bacterium | reverse complement strand
AACGAGGTGGACATGACCAACGCCATGGCCCTGCGCAAGCAATACCAGGAAGCCTTCGAGAAGAAGCACGGGGTGCGCCTTGGCTTTATGTCGCTATTCGTGCGCGCGGCCATCACCGCGCTCAAGGAGATACCCGCGGTCAACGGCGAGATCGACGGCGGCGACATGGTCTACAAGAACTACTACGACATCGGTGTCGCCGTGGGCTCGCCCCAGGGTCTGGTGGTGCCCGTGGTGCGCGATGCTGACCGCTTAAGCCTGGCCGGCATCGAGCAAAATATTACCAACCTGGCCGTCAAGGCGCGGGACGGCAAGCTCGCCCTCAAAGACCTCATGGGCGGCACCTTCACCATTTCCAACGGCGGCATTTACGGCTCGCTGCTGTCGACGCCGATCCTCAATCCGCCGCAGTCGGCGATCCTCGGCATGCACAAGATCCAGAAGCGGCCTATGGTCATGGCGGGCGATAACATCGTCGCCCGGCCCATGATGTATCTGGCGTTGAGCTACGACCACCGCATCATCGACGGCCGCGAGGCTGTGACCTTCCTGGTGCGCATCAAGGAATGCATCGAAAACCCGGAACGCTTGCTGCTCGAAATCTAGTTTCAACGAATAACAAACGGCCTAGCAAGGGCCGAGAGGAATAGCCATGACCAAAGACAGCTTCGACGTTGTCGTCATCGGCGGCGGGCCTGGCGGCTACGTTGCCGCCATTCGCGCCGCCCAGCTCGGCCTGTCGGTCGCCTGCGTCGAGCGTCGCGGCGCTTTGGGCGGCACCTGCCTAACGGTCGGCTGCATCCCGTCGAAGGCCCTGCTCCACGATTCCGAACTGTTCGAAATGGCGAGCCACGACCTCGCCGCCCATGGCGTCAAGGTCAGCGGCGTCAAACTCGACCTGGCGGCCATGATGAAACGCAAGGACAGCGTGGTCACCGACCTGACCAAGGGCATCGAGCACCTGTTCAAGAAAAACAAGGTCGAATTCGTCAAGGGTAGCGGCCGCATCACCGGCAAACGTGAAGTCACCATCGAGGGCGATGGCCGGGTCTTGCAAGCCGCCAATATCATCATCGCCACCGGCTCGGAATCGACGCCGCTTCCTGGCGTCGACATCGACGAGAAGCGCATCGTCACCTCGACCGGCGCCCTGGCCCTGGCCAAGGTGCCCAAGCATTTCGTAGTCATCGGCGGCGGCGTTATCGGCCTCGAGCTGGGCTCGGTCTGGCGCCGCCTTGGCGCCGAGGTCACCGTGATCGAATTCCTCGACCGCCTGTTGCCGACCATGGACAGTGAAATCTCCAAGCACTTCAAACGCATCCTCGGCAAGCAGGGCTTTAGCTTCAAGCTTAAGACCAAGGTGACCGGCGCGTTAAGTTCGGCCAAGGGCGTCAAGCTTACCGTCGAGCCCGCCGCCGGCGGTGACGCCGAGACACTGGATGCCGACATGGTGCTGGTCGCAATCGGACGGCGCGCCAATACGGAGGGACTTGGCCTTGAGCCCATCGGCGTGGTCCTCGACGAGTTCGACCGGGTCATGACCGACAATCAGTTCCGCAGCAGCGTCGATAACATCTTCGCCATCGGCGATGTCATCGCCGGTCCCATGCTCGCCCACAAGGCCGAGGACGAGGGCATGGCGGTAGCGGAAATTATCGCTGGCCAGTCGGGCCACGTGAATTACGACACCATCCCCGGCGTGGTCTACACCGCGCCCGAAGCAGCCTCCGTAGGCAAGACCGAGGACGAACTCAAGGCCGCCGGTGTCGACTACAAGGTCGGCAAATTCCCCTTCATGGCCAACAGCCGGGGCCGCGCCAATGACCAGACCGACGGCTTTGTGAAGATCCTCGCCGACGCCGGCGACGACCGTGTGCTGGGTGTCCATATCGTCAGCGCCGACGCCGGCGAGATGATCGCCGAAGCCGTGCTCGCCATGGAGTTCGGCGCCTCGGCCGAAGACATCGCCCGCACCTGCCACGCCCACCCGTCGCTGTCGGAAGCGGTGCGCGAGGCGGCTCTGGCGGTTGATGGCCGGACCATTCACATCTAACGCGGTGAGTCGGCTCGAATAGCCCCGGTGTCGGACCGCACACTGATTCTGCTGATGTGCATCGCCGAGGTTCTCGGCATGCTCGGCATTTCCATGTTCTCGGCCCTGTTACCCGAGATGCAGGTCGCCTGGTCCTTGAGTAATTCCGCGGCCGGCTGGATTACCGGCATTTTCTTCTTCGGCTTGGTTCTGGGGGTGCCGGTCCTGGTCAGCCTCACCGACCGGGTTGATACGCGCCGGATATACCTGCTCAGCACCGCGCTTGGCGGCCTCTGTATGGTCGGCTTCGCCCTGTGGGCCGAGGGTTTCTGGAGCGCCATGGTGTTTCGCACCCTGGCCGGTGTCGCCCTGGCCGGCACCTACATGCCCGGCCTCAAGGCGCTGACCGACCGGGTCGGCGACGCCGCCCAGCCCCGTGCCGTGGCCTTCTACACGTCGAGCTTCGGCATCGGCGCCAGCGTCTCCTTCTTCATCGCCGGCGAAGTCGCCGCCATGTCGTCGTGGCAATGGGCATTCGGCGTGGCGGCAATTTGCGCGCCCTTGGCCATGGTCCTCGCCGGCTGGGCCCTGGCCGTGCGGCCCGGCACGGTCCTTGAAGCACCGGAACATCACCTGCTCGATTTCCGCCCGGTGTTCCGCAACCGCGAGGCCATGGGCTACATCCTGGCCTACACCGCCCACAACTGGGAACTGTTCGGCTTTCGCGGCTGGCTGGTTGCCTTCCTGGTTTTCAGCCAGGGATTCAATCCGGACCCCAGCCATTGGAACGTCACCGCCATTGCCGCCGTGCTGGTGCTGCTGGCAACCCCGGCGAGCATCATCGGCGGTGAGCTGGCGGTGAGCTTCGGCCGCCGCCGGGTGGTCACCGCGGTGATGACCACCTCGGCCTTCCTCGCCGCCATATTCGGTTTCTCGGCGGTGCTGCCATTCCCCTTGGTCATCGCCCTGGCAGCGGTCTACAGCATTTTCATCTCGGCGGATTCATCGGCCATCACCGCCGGCGCCGTGCGCGCTGCGCCGGTCAATGGTCGTGGCGCGGTCATGGCGGTGCATTCCTTTCTCGGCTTTACGGGCGCCTTCCTCGGACCCCTGGCCTTCGGCGTGGTCCTCGACATCGTTGGCAACGACCGGCTGCTCGGCTGGGGCCTGGCCTTCGGCGCTCTCGGCCTCGGCGTCCTCACCGGCCCGATCCTGCTTGCCGCCATGGCCAACCGCCGGTCGGAGGGTTAGTCCTTCAACAGGAAGTGGCGCAGCAGAACCATGCGGTCGTTGCCCCAGAACATGTACTCGCCAACAAAGAAGGTCGGTACGCCGAAAGCGCCGCGCCGGTGGGCCTCGGCCACGGTGGCGGCCATTTCGTCGTCGATGGTGGAATCGTCCAGGGCCTGATTGAACGCGCCGGTATCGAGTTCCGCCGCCTCGGCTATGGCCACCAGCCGTGCCCGGTCAATCCTGCCGCCATCGACAAACACCGCTCGGAACACGCCGATGCTGAAAGGTGCAATGGCGCCCAACCGGTCGGCGGCGCCACAGGCCCTCGCCAGTTCCCGCGAGTCGTAGTCATCGAAGTCCGGCTCCAGGTAGGGCACGCCGTAATATTCCGCCCAGTTCTCCGCATCATGACGACGATAGGGCCAGCCGTACTGGCCCGAGACCTCACCGCCATCGAACGGGTCCGCCCCGTTTGCGACAATCAAATCGGCACTGTGGATCGGCCGCCATTTATCCGTGCAGCCGGTCTCAGCCTCCAACGCCGCGATACGGGTAGCGGCGAGGTAGGAATAACGACTACCAATGCCGTAAAAGAATTCGACGGTCTTGCCCATCTTTACCCTCGTGCTCTCGGGTGCGCGGCGTCGTAGCTCTCCAGCAGGCGCTCGGCATCGACCTCAGTATATTGCTGGGTAGTCGACAGGGAGGCGTGGCCGAGCAGTTCCTGGATGTCGCGCATCTTTGCCCCGCCGGCCAGCATATGGGTCGCAAAACTGTGGCGCAGGGCATGCGGGGTCGCATTGGCAGGCAGTCCCAGTGCGCCGCGTAGCGTTTGCAATGTCCCTTGAATGATACGTGGGTTGAGACGCCCCCCTCGCACGCCAACGAACATCGGATCTCCGGGCTCGGCGGTGTGAGGGCAAACGGCGAGATATTCATCAATGGCGATGCGAACTACGGACAACAGCGGCACCATTCTCTGTTTTCCGCCCTTACCCGTAATCAACAACGATGCGTCCGCACGATCGTCACCGGCGGGAAGGTCACGGTGGTTCAAACCCAATGCTTCGCCAATCCGCAGGCCCGCTCCATACAGGAGTGCGACCAAAGCCGTATCGCGCTTGGAAACCCATTCGGTCTCGGCGAGTGAACCGACCGTATCAATCACTGCGCGCGCTTGGTCATGAGATAGGGGCCGGGGGCCCGCCGGCTTGGCTCTCGGCGTCTGGAGCAACGCCAAGGCAGGATTGTGACAAAGGTCCTCATGATCGAGCCGTTTGAAGAATGACCGCACCGACGATAGCGCCCGCGAATTCGAACGCTGCCCGATGCCCTTCATAATTCTGTGGGCCAACCATGCGCGGAAGTCCGCTACCCGAAGATTTGCGAGTTCCTCAAGCCCCGGCTCGCCGCCCAAATGGCCGGTGATGAACGCAAGGAACGCGGCGAGATCACGGGAATAGGCGTCGAGGGTGTTCTGCGAAGCCCGGCGCTCCACCGCCAGCCAGTGCTGCCAGCGCCGCGCCGCCTCGACCACCGGGGCGGCGGCGGCGAAATGGACCCGGGGGGTCTCGATCAGGTCGGCAGGCCCAGCCATGCCCGCAAACAATGTTCAAGTACCCGGGCGAGGAAGCCCAACGGCTCGCCGCCCTGGCCCGAGGGAAAGCGCTCGGCCCGCCGCGAGCCCAGAGCGAGAAGCGCCCCTGGCGCGTTGCCACCCAGGCTCAGGCGGACCAGCGCCGCCGACCGCACCAGCCCGGTGCCGGCGCCGAAGATGCGTTCGTCATCGGTCAGGCCAGGGGCGTCACCAGTTTGAAGGTCACGCCCGGCGCCAAGCACATGGTCAATCGCGCCGCAGTCGAGGCAGGTGATACCGTTGGGGCCACAGCGCCGGCCCGCATCGCCGCGATCCTCGACACACAACGCCACCACATCGACGTTAAGCAGGCGCGGCAAGTCGCTGGTGATGACCTCGATGAGATGTTCCAGGGTGGTGGCACTCAACAGCGCGGTGACCGCCTCGTGGACCTGACCCTGATGGTTCAGGGTCTTGCGCCCGGCATCGAGCAGATCATGGTGGCGCCCGGTCAGGCCTTCGACTTCGGCGTGCAGCCGCTCGATCATGAAGCTCTGCATGTCGACCACGCCGTTGCCGTCGTCCCGCGACGGCGGCGCCAGCACCGTCAGCAGCTCGGGATGACGTCGCAGGAAGTCGGGATGGCGACGGAGATAATCAGCGATTTGGCCATCTCCGATAATCGAGACACGGTCGCGCGCCGTGTTGTCGGGAGACGACGCCACCGGCCCTAGCCCTTGACGATGTTCTGGCCGGTCTTCTCCCAATCGGCGAGAAAGGCGGCAAGGCCCTTGTCGGTCAATGGGTGGCCAGCAAGTTGGTGCAGCACCTTGGGCGGTACGGTGCAGACATCGGCGCCGATCTTGGCGGACTCGATCACATGCATGGGATGGCGGATCGAGGCGACCAGAATCTCGGTATTAAAGTCGGTACTGTAGTTGTCGTAGATCTGGCGGATATCGGCGATCAGCGTCATGCCGTCCTGACCGATGTCGTCGAGACGGCCGACGAACGGCGAAATAAACGCCGCCCCCGCCTTGGCCGCCAGGATCGCCTGGGCGGCGGAGAAGCACAGGGTGACGTTGACCATGGTGCCGTCCTGGCTAAGGGCCCGGCAGGCCTTGAGGCCATCCCAGGTGAGCGGCACCTTGATGGTGATGTTGTCGGCCACGGCGATAAGCCGCTGGGCCTCGGCCAGCATTCCGTCCACGTCGGTGGCGGCGACCTCGGCGCTGACCGGCCCCGGCACCAGGCCGCAAATTTCCGCCAGCACCTCGAAGAAGTCGCGTCCGGTCTTGGCCACCAGGGACGGATTGGTGGTCACCCCGTCAAGCAGACCGGTGGCGGCAAGTTCGCGAATTTCCCCGACATCGGCCGTATCGACAAAAAACTTCATGGCGTGACTTCAATCCTTGTAATGGCGTCTTGAACCAAGGCGGTTCGGTCGTCACAGTGTAGCCGATGGCGACCCCCCGCACCAGTTCGACCACCGCCTCCGCGTCCGCCGCCCGGCGGGTCAGTGTGCTGTTGCCCCTGCCGCTGACCGGCGCCTACGACTACGGCCTGCCTCATGACATGGAAGCGCCGCCCGGCAGTTTCGTCCGCGTCCCCCTGGGCAAGCGCGAGCTGGTCGGCGTGGTCTGGGGCGAAGCCAGCGGCGATGTCGCCCCGGCCAAGCTGCGCAACGTCAGCGACGTCGTCGACTTTCCGGCCATGGCCAAAGAGTTGCGTGATTTCGTCGATTGGGTCGCCGCCTATACCCTGGCGCCGCCCGGCGCGGTGCTGCGCATGACCATGAGCGTGCCCGACGCGCTGAGTCCACCGCGCACCCGGGTCGCCTACAAACCGGGGCACCGCGAGCCCGAGCGACTGACCCCGGCCCGCGCCAAGGTCCTGGCCGAGGCCCATTCCGGGCCGCCGCGCGGCGCCACGGAACTGGCCCGCGCCGCCGGGGTCGGCCCGGCGGTGGTGCGCGGCCTAGCCGAAATCGGCGCGCTGGACCCGGTCGAGGCGCCGGCCATGGCGCCGTTCCCCATCCCCGACTGGCAACAGAGCGGGCCGGAGCTCTCCCTGGAACAGCGCGAGGCGGCCAATGGCCTGGTTACCAAGGTGGCCGAGGGCGCCTACGACGTGGCCCTGCTCGACGGCGTCAACGGCGCCGGCAAGACAGAAGTCTATTTCGCCGCCATCGCCCGGGCCCTGAAAGCCGGCCTTCAGGCCCTGGTGCTGCTGCCGGAAATCGCCCTCAGCGCCCAGTGGTTCGACCGCTTCACTGATCGCTTCGGCGTCGCCCCGGCGGTGTGGCATTCGGAACTGACCACCGCCCAGCGTCGCCACACCTGGCGCTCGGTGGCCAGCGGTGAGGCGCGGGTCGTGGTCGGCGCCCGCTCGGCCCTGTTTCTGCCATTCCCTAGTCTCGGCATTATCATTGTCGATGAAGAGCACGACGCCTCGTTCAAGCAGGAGGAAGGCGTCATCTACCACGCCCGCGACATGGCGGTGGTGCGCGCCCGGCTCGAACATATCCCCGTGGTGCTGGCCTCGGCGACGCCGGCGCTGGAAACCATGGTCAACGCGGAGACCGGGCGCTATCACCGCTTCCACCTGCCCGACCGCCACGGTAGCGCCGGCCTGCCCGACATCGAGGCCATCGACATGCGCCGGGTCGAATTGCCGGCCACCCGCTGGCTGTCGCCACGGCTGATCGAGGCCATGGTCGAAACGCTCAAGCGCCGCGAGCAGGTCATGCTGTTCCTGAATCGCCGGGGCTACGCGCCGTTGACCCTATGCCGGGCCTGCGGCCATCGCCTGGGCTGCCCCAATTGCACCGCCTGGATGGTCGAACACCGCCACCTGGGGCGTCTCCAGTGCCACCATTGCGGCTATACGGCGCGCCAGCCCGAGACCTGCCCAGGCTGCGATGCCGAGGACAAGTTCGCCGCCTGCGGTCCCGGTGTTGAACGCCTGGCCGAAGAAGTCGCCGCGGAATTCTCGGCGGCGCGGGTGGCGGTCATGGCCAGCGATACCATCACCACCCAAGCCGGCGCCGCGGATTTGGTGCGGCGCATGGCCAACCGTGAGATCGATATCCTGATCGGCACCCAGATTGTCGCCAAGGGTCATCACTTCCCCCTGCTCACCCTGGTCGGAATTATCGACAGCGACCTGGGCCTCAACGGCGGTGACCTGCGCGCCGCCGAGCGCACCTACCAGCTCCTCCACCAAGTCGCCGGCCGGGCCGGCCGGGCCGAGCACCCTGGCCGGGTGATGATGCAGACCTATATGCCGGGCCATCCGGTCATGGAGGCCTTGGTGGCCGGCAACCGCGATCGTTTTCTCGCCCAGGAGTCCGAGGACCGCCTGGCCCGCACCATGCCGCCGTTCGGCCGCCTGGCAGCGCTGATCGTATCGGGACCCCACGAGCCTTCGGTCCATAGCGTCGCCCGCGACCTGGCCCGGGTCGCGCCCCACTACGACGGTATCGAGGTGCTGGGCCCGGCGCCGGCGCCGCTGGCCATCCTGCGTGGTCGCTACCGCTACCGCCTGCTCATGAAGGCGCCGCGCGAAGCCCAGGTTCAACGCCCCCTGCGCGTCTGGTTGGCCGCCGTCAAGATCCCCAACAACGTTCGCGTCCAGGTTGACGTGGAGCCCTATAGCTTCCTGTAGCAACCCGGCGTTATTCTGCTGGTCCCAAAATCCGAGGAGTTGTTATGTCCGAGTCCGAAATTCATGCCGCCCTGTCGGTGGACAACGTCCGTGCCCATGTGGAGTACCTGACCGAAAACCTGCCTACCCGCCTGGCCGGCTCGGAGAACGGCGCGAAGGCCGCCGAATACAACGCCGAGCGCGCCCGGGCGGCAGGCGCCGAAGCCACAGTCTATACCCTGCCGGCTCTGGTCAGTTTTCCCGGCGAAGCCGAGTTGACTGTTGAGATGCCAAATGGCCCGCTATCGATTCCCGCCAACACCCTGGGGCATAGCACCCAGACCTCGCCGGGGGGCCTGTCCGGTGAGTTGGTCTATGTGGGGTCCGGCGGCCTCGACGACTACACGGGCAAGGACGTGGCCAGCAAAATTACCCTGTCGGAACTCTCCTACCTGCCGGGCCGCCAGGAAAAACAACGCCTCGCCGGAATTCACGGCTCGACGGCGCAGATCATGATGAACTGGGGTCATCCGGAGAACCATGTGGTGCCCTACGGCTCGGTCAAGCCGGCCTGGGGCAACCCGACGCCGGAGACCGCCAAGACCGAGATGCCGACCATCCCCTGTATCGGTATTCCCCGGGTCAACGGCCTCGAACTTAAAGAACTGTGCGAACAAGGTCCGGTCCACGTGAACCTGGCTACGGACGTGGACAACGGCTGGCGCGATATCAAGCTGACCATCGGCGAGCTCAAGGCGCCGGGCAGCGACGACTTCGTCATCATCGGCGGCCATCAGGACTCGTGGTTCGGCCCGGCGGCCACGGACAACGCCGCCGGCAACGCCTGCGTGGTCGAACTGGCGCGGGTCTTCGCCGAGCACCAGGACAAACTCAAACGCGGTTTGATGCTTGGCCTGTGGACCGCCCATGAGACCGGCACCATGGCCGGCTCGGCCTGGTTCGCCGATCACAACTGGGACCGCCTGCGCGAGCATGCGGTGGCCTATATCGAGATCGACCAGCCGTCGGTGACCGGCACCACCCACTGGGGCACCTATTCAAGCATCGAGCTGCGCCGCTTCCACGAGGCCATCGAGGAGCGCACGCTTGGCAACCGCACGCGCCACTGGGGCTGGGCCGACAAGGCGGGCGATTCATCGTTCTTCGGCCTCGGGGTGCCGCAAATTTATGCCGCCGGGGAGTTCACCCCCGACGAGCTCGCCGCCTCGGCCAACGCCGCCTATGGCTGGTGGCATCACTCCATGGAGAACACCATCGACAAGCTCGACTGGACCTTCATGGCCGAGCACCTCAAGGTCTATGGCTCTTATCTCTGGGAGCTTTGCACCGCGCCGATCCTGCCCTACGAGTTCGCCGGCCTCGCCCGGCGCTACCGCGAGCGGCTCGAGGTGTTGAGCGCCGCGGGACGGACCGTCGGGCTCGACAGCGTCGTGGTCCGGACCGAGGCGCTGGAGACGGCGGCTATCAGGCTCGACGAGGCAGGCCAGATCTGGCGTCGGCGCTACGACGCCGGCGAAGTCAACGACGACGGTCCCGCCACGGCCCTCGACGGCTGCATCAAGCGGCTTAGCCGGATTCTGTCTTCAACCACCGCCACCCAGGCCGGGCCCTACGGCCAGGACCCCTACAGCTTCACACCGCAAGCCAATATGATCCCCTGCCTGTTCGACCTGGAACGCATGGCCGCCATGACCGAGGGCAGCGAGGAGCGCATGCAGCTTGAGGTTCAGATGGTGCGCAATCGCAACCGGGTGTCCGACACCCTGGCCGACGCCTGCACCGCCATCGACCAGACCCTGGGAGATGAACGTTTACGGGGCTAAGCGGCGATAGGCGACTTCGACGTCGCGGGTAATGGTCTCGGGGTCGCATAGAGTCGAATCCGCCATGCGCTGGCGAACGCCACTTCGCAGACTGGCAAGCCGATCCGTCGCCCCGGCCAGGGCAACAGCGGTATCAACATAGGCGTCGCTGGTTTCCGCAATCAATTCGGTAAGGCCGACGCGGGTAAGCAGGCTGGCGCCGACGCGGCCGGCATGGTGGTCGCCGCCCAGCGTGACCACCGGTACGCCCATCCACAGGGCCTCGCAGGTGGTGGTGGTGCCGTTGTAGGGGAACGGGTCGAGGGCGATGTCCACACGGCCGTAAGCGCCGAGATGGCCGGCCGTCGATGGAATCCACGACACCAGCTCGACCCGGCCGGGCTCTATTCCTTCGGCCGTGAACAGGTCGTCATAGCGCTCGCGGGTCTCCGGGTCGGCCAGGGTTCGGCTCTTTATAACAAGGCGCGAGCCAGGCACACGTTTGAGGATTGCGGCCCAGGCCTCGATCACGCCGGGATTGACCTTGGGCAAATGATTGAACGAGCCGAACGTCACGTGCCCGTTCGCCAGGGACGGCAACGGGGCGACGTCCGGTGCATCCACAGGCGGCGCGAAGCAGAGAAAACCGCTGTCGAGCCGCAGCAGGGCTTCCGTGTGGTCCTGGTCGGCCGGACCGGGCGGGTCGGCGACGGCGTCCGTGAAGCGATAGCCCATGGTCGCTATGCCGGTGGTGTTGGGATAGCCGATCCAGTCGATCTGCACCGGCGCCGGCTGTTGGGCAAATACCCCGAGACGGTTGCCCGCGGTATGGCCGGCGAAATCGACCAGAATATCGATGCGGTCTTCGCGTATCTGGTCCGCCACGGCGCTATCGCTCAGGCCGAGGATCGAACGCCAGTGATTTGCCAGCCCCTGAAAATGCGCCGTGTGGTCATCCGGCGATGCGATCTCCACATAACAATAGACCTCGAACGACCAACGATCATGGTGGGCGATGATGGGTCCGATGAAATGACCGACGGAGTGGCGGCGGAAGTCGGGCGACACATAACCAATGCGCAAGCGCCCTTCGGGGCCGATGCGCAGCCGCCCCTCGCGATCGCGGCGCTTGTCGCACGTTACCGGCGCAAACCCATGGACGTCGTCCCAGCGGCGGCTTTCCGCCAGGATATTGCCCTGGCTCACGGCGCTGTCGTAGTTCATGGCGAGAATCAAATTGCTGTGGGCGACCGCCAGATCCGGCTGTACCGCCAGAGCCTGGCGAAACGCCGCCACTGCCTGCCCCAGTTGGCCTTGCTCCTGCAATACGGTGCCCAGGGTGTTGTGGGCATCGCCATGGTCCGGCACCACGGTCACGGCGCCCTGGTACGCCGCCACCGCCTCATCCAGTCGGCCCCGGGCGCGAAGCGCATTGGCCAGATTGTAGTAGGCGTCGCCATAGGTCGGCTCGCGGGTCACGGCGCCATGGAAGGCCGCCGCCTCGGCCAGGCGGCCCAGACCGTAGAGCGCAACGCCAAGATTGTTGTGGACCTCGGCCGAGACGGGTTGCAGAGCTATGGCCTGTTGCTGGGCTGCCACCGCCTCGTCCAGGCGCCCCAGTTCCTTGAACGCCCGGCCCAGATTGCTATAGGCCTCGGCGAAATCGGGATTGATGGCCAGGGCCTTGTGACACGACGCCACCGCTTCGTCGAGCCGCCCCAGATCCTTGAGCGCTACGCTCAGATTGCTGTGGGCATCGGCGAAGCCCGGACGCAGGGCGACCGCCCTGCCAATCAAATCGACGGCGCGCCCGGGGTTACCCGCCTGGCACTCGGTGACGCCGAGAAGATGCAGCGCATCGACGCTATCGGGCGCGGCGGCCAGGGCGTCGCCGTAGAGCCGCTCGGCCTCGGCAAACCGCCCGGCCCGATGGTGGGAAAATGCTCCGCCAAGGGCCGTCTTCGCCGGCGCCTCGCGGCTTTGGCTTCTGTTCACATGGGGTCTCCGCGACAACCGGTTTCGCGTCGCCATGATCGCCGATCCATGGTTAACGCACTCTCAAGACCGGGGGCCTCTGCAAAAAGGTAATATCACCAATGATTTTCGAGGCGGAGTCGGGTTGCGTCGCCCAATCGCCTGTGTTACCTAGTCGCTCGACCCGGACCGGGCTACTCATGGCTCGGGTTATGTAGAGGATAATGATTAATTATCAATTGGTTACTCCGTAAGGGGCTCACCAAGGGGCGACCTGAGTGGCGACAGATGCTAGTGGAGTAACGGGGCTCGCGGGACGCTACGCAACAGCGTTGTTCGAGCTTGCGGTTGATCAGGACAAACTGGATCAGGTTTCGGTCGATCTTGCGACTCTCGCCGGACTGTTGGGCGAGAGCGACGACCTGCAGCGTCTGGTGCGCAGTCCGGTGTTGTCGCGGGGCGAGCAGATGCAGGCCATGAGTGGCATTCTCGAGGCCGCTGGCGCCAACCCGTTGACCCGAAATTTTGTTGGCCTGCTGGCCGAACAGCGTCGGTTGTTCGTGCTTGCCGCCATCATCGATACATTCAAACAGTTACACGCCGCCCATCGCGGCGAGGTTCGCGCCGCGGTTATCTCGGCGCACGAGCTTTTGCCGACCCAGTTCGACTCCATACACGCCACCCTCAAAGCCGTGCTTGGTGGTGACGTGGCGGTCGATGCTCAAGTCGACGAAGACATGATTGGCGGCCTAATTGTGCGCGTTGGATCGCGCATGGTCGATGGTTCGCTCCGCACAAAGCTTCAACGTTTGCAACTCGCCATGAAGGGGGTTGGGTAATGGAAATCCGCGCCGCGGAAATCTCCGCGATCATCAAGGAACAGATTGCCGGGTTCGGCACCGAGGCCGAAGTCGCCGAGGTCGGACAAGTGCTGTCGGTCGGTGACGGTATCGCCCGTGTTTATGGACTCGATCAGGTCCAGGCCGGCGAGATGGTCGAATTCCCCGGCGGCATCAAGGGCATGACCCTCAACCTCGAGCTCGACAATGTCGGCATCGTCATCTTCGGCGATGATCGCGACATCAAGGAAGGCGACACGGTCAAGCGGACCGGCGCCATCGTTGACGTGCCGTCGGGCATGGAGATGTTGGGCCGCGTCGTTGACGCCCTGGGCAATCCCATTGACGGCGGGCCGGCCATCGACACCACCGAACGCAGCCGTATCGAGGTCAAGGCGCCGGGCATTATTCCGCGCCAGTCGGTGAATGAGCCGGTGCAGACCGGAATCAAGGCGCTCGACGCCCTGGTGCCCGTCGGTCGTGGCCAGCGCGAACTGATCATCGGTGACCGCCAGACCGGCAAGACCGCCGTGGCCATCGACACTATTCTCAATCAGAAGCAGGTCAACGACGGCGACGACGAGTCGAAGAAGCTTTATTGCATCTACGTGGCCGTCGGTCAGAAACGCTCGACCGTGGCCCAGGTGGTCAAGACCCTGGCCGACTACGACGCCCTGAAATACACCGTCGTCGTTGCCGCCACCGCGTCCGATCCGGCGCCGTTGCAGTTCCTGGCGCCCTATGCGGGTTGCGCCATGGGCGAGTATTTCCGCGACAATGGCAAGCATGCGCTGATCATCTACGATGATCTCTCGAAGCAGGCCGTAGCCTATCGCCAGATGTCGCTGTTGCTGCGCCGGCCGCCGGGCCGCGAGGCCTATCCCGGCGACGTGTTCTATCTTCACTCCCGCCTGCTTGAGCGCGCCGCCAAGCTGAACGCCGATAACGGTTCCGGCTCGCTGACCGCCCTGCCGGTCATCGAGACCCAGGCCGGCGACGTCTCGGCCTACATTCCGACCAACGTGATCTCCATCACCGACGGTCAGATTTTCCTCGAGACCGAGCTGTTCTATCAGGGCATCCGTCCGGCCATTAACGTCGGCCTGTCGGTTAGCCGTGTTGGCTCCGCGGCCCAGACCAAGGCCATGAAGCAGGTTGCCGGTAGCATTAAGCTGGAACTCGCCCTGTATCGCGAAATGGCTGCGTTCGCCCAGTTCGGCTCGGATCTGGACGCCGCCACTCAGCGCCTGCTGAACCGCGGTGCGCGTCTTACCGCCCTGCTCAAGCAGGATCAGTACACGCCTTATCCCATCGAGGAACAGGTTGTGGCGATCTATGCCGGCGTGCGCGGCCACCTCGATAACATCGACGTCGATCATGTTTCGCGTTTCGAGAACGAGTTGCTGGTCGATATGCGCGACAAACACGGCGACGTGCTGGCGACAATTCGCGACGAGGGCGCCATTTCCGACGACAGCGAGGAGAAGCTCAAGGCGATCCTCGAAGGCTTTGTCAAGACGTTCGCCTAACCGGGCGCCGAGTGGAGCGATAGAGCAATCTCATGGCCAGCCTCAAGGAACTCCGGATCCGGATCAACAGCGTCAAATCGACGCAGAAGATCACCAAGGCGATGCAAATGGTCGCGTCGTCGAAGCTGCGGCGCGCTCAGGAGAACGCCGAGGCCGCCCGGCCCTATGCGATGCGCATGGAAAACATGCTTCGCGCCATTACCGGAAGCGTCGCGGGCAACGATAACGCGCCCGCCATGCTCGCCGGAAGCGGCGCCAGCGACAATCACTTGCTACTGGTCACAACCTCGAACCGCGGCCTCTGCGGCGGCTTCAACTCGTCGATCGCCAAGGCCATCAGGGTACGGGTCGCGGCGCTCCAGGCCGAAGGCAAGACGGTCAAGCTGCTGTGTCTGGGACGCAAGGGGCGTGAGCAGCTCAAGCGTGATTTCGAGTCACTTATCATCGATACCGTCGAGGATCTCGACAAGGGCGGGCTGAGTTACGACGATGCGGAGGTAATTGCCGCGCGGCTTACCACCATGTTCGAGGACGGCGAGTTCGACGTCTGCACAATTGTCTATAATCATTTTCAATCGGTCATGAGCCAGATCGTCACGCCCCAGCAGTTGATTCCGTACAACGTCGAGAGCGCCAATGACGCCGAGGCGGATCAGGGCGAAGCCACGGCAATTTATGAATACGAACCCGAGGAAGAGGAAATCCTCGCCACGTTGCTGCCGCGCAATCTCGCCGTTCAAATATTCCGCACCCTGCTGGAAAGCTCGGCCAGCGAGCAGGCGGCGCGGATGACCGCCATGGACAACGCCACGCGCAACGCCGGCGATATGATCGACAAGCTGTCATTGCTCTACAACCGGTCGCGCCAGGCGGCGATCACCACCGAACTCACCGAAATCGTCACTGGCGCCGAGGCGCTGTAAGATTCCACGATTTGCTCAACGGAGCGACACTATGAATAAGTCAAACGGCAAGATTACTCAGGTTATCGGCGCTGTCGTCGATGTGAAGTTTGAAGGCGATCTTCCCGCCATTCTCAATGCCCTTCACTGCGATCTGGGCGACCGCCTGCTGGTCCTCGAAGTGGCCCAGCATCTCGGCGAGTCGACGGTTCGCACCATCGCCATGGACACCACCGAAGGTCTTGTTCGCGGCCAGGAAGTCTCCGATACCGGCGCGCCAATCATGGTGCCGGTGGGACCCGAAACCCTGGGGCGTATCATCAATGTGATCGGCGACCCGATCGACGATCGCGGCCCGGTGGTAACCAAGAGCCGCGCCGCCATCCATAACACCGCGCCGCCCTTCGTCGATCAGTCGACGGAATCGGAAATTCTGACCACCGGCATCAAGGTAGTCGATCTGCTGGCGCCATACGCCAAGGGCGGCAAGATTGGCCTGTTCGGCGGCGCCGGCGTCGGCAAGACCGTTATCATCATGGAATTGATCAACAATATCGCCAAGGCCCACGGCGGCTTCTCGGTGTTCGCCGGGGTTGG
>CAZYDR010000084.1:0-16559 GCA_964645285.1 uncultured Alphaproteobacteria bacterium | reverse complement strand
CAGATCCTCCGTTATGAAACAGGCTCAGTGGTCCCAAAGATCTTGATGACGGACATTAAGGCCATATTAGGGAGTGGTGCCGGTGTGGGTTGATCCACCGCCGTCAGCGCAAGTCCTTCGGAACCGTGATGGGATCGCCCCCAGCCATTTGTCGCGCAGAAACCTACAGGAGGCACCATGGCCCAGCACAATGTCTGTCTGACCTTCGACTACGATGCCATCTCCGGCTGGATCGCCCGGGGCTCTACCACGCCGACGCCAGTCTCGCGCGGCGAGTTCGGGGTCGTCGGGGCGCGGCGCGTGCTGGCGCTGCTCCGTGAGTTCGACATCCATGCTACCTGGTTCGTGCCCGGCCACACCATTGAGACCTATCGTGATTCCTGCGTCGAGATCGTCGAGGCGGGACACGAGATCGGCCACCATGGCTATGTCCATGAGGCCCCGGCCAATCTCGACCGCGCTCAGGAGGATGCGGTGCTTGCCCGCGGCAATGCACTCATCAAGGACCTGACCGGTGCGCCGGCGCGGGGCTATCGCTCGCCATCCTGGGACCTGAGCCTCCATTCCGTGGAGCTCCTGCTCAAGCACGGCATGACCTACGACAGCTCCATGATGGCCGATGACTACACCCCCTATCGGGTGCGCCAGGGAGATGTCATTTCCGACGACGCGCCGCCCCGGTTCGGGCGACTCACGCCGCTGATCGAGATGCCGGTGTCATGGAATCTGGACGACGTTCCCCATTTCGAGTACGTGCGCTACCAGAACCGGCTGCTCGCCGGCATGCAACGCACCAGCGACGTACTCGACAATTGGCTGGACGAGTTCGACTACATGCGTGAGACCATGGATTGGGGGGTGTTGACCTACACATTCCATCCCCAGGTGATCGGTAGAGGCTATCGGATGATCATGCTGAAACGGCTGATCGACGGGCTGTTGGAGCGGGGCGCGGTTTTCCAGCGCATGGACGCGGCCGCAGCCGAATCAGATCGGCGCGCACCATTCGAGGCCGCCGATAGCGCTACCGCAACGACGGTGGGCAAGTGAAGGATCGGTTCCACCCGCTGGCCGCTCGCTCCACCGTGCGAGCGGCGAGTTGCTGGAACGCCTGAAGGACGCAATGAACAAGCGGTTCGACCGAAAGAATGTCCTGGTGACCGGCGCGGCAGCGGGACTTGGTCTCGCGATCGCCCAGCGGTTTCTGGACGAGGGCGCGCGCGTCGTCCTGACCGACCTGCGCCAGGACGCGGCCGAGGCGGCGGTATCGGCGCTCGGTGCGGACGCGGAGCAAGCCGCGGCCTTAGCCTTCGACGTTCGTAACGCAGAGGCCGTCACGGTGGCTCTGGCGGCGGCCTGGAACCGGTTCGACGGTCTCGATATCCTGATCAACAATGCCGGAATCTACCCCGCCCACGGTGTGCTGGAGATGGACGAGGCGGACTGGGACGCTGTCCTTGAGACCAACCTGAAAGGACCATTCCTGGTTTCCCAAGCCTTCGCGAGGCGCCTGGTCGAGCAGGAACGGCCCGGCGCCATCGTCAATATCACCTCGGGCAGCGCCAACAGGGCGCGCTTCGGTGCCGCCCACTACAGCGCCTCCAAGGCAGGCCTGGAGATGCTGACCCGTTCGCTGGCCCTGGAACTCGCCCGGAGCTACATCCGAGTCAATGCCGTCTCGCCGAGCTTCATCGACACCCAAAGCCAGCTCAGCCCGACCACCGCCGACTATGCCGACGCCATCCAAGCAACGCGCCCCTGGCCTCGCCATGGCACTCCAGAAGACATTGCACAGGCGGTCGCGTATCTATGCAGCGAAGAGGCGGAATGGATTACCGGGACCACGTTGCGGGTCGACGGCGGCCGCTCGATCGGCGATTTCGAGCTGCCGATGACGGAAGTCCGGCCGGCCGAATAATTATCCAGCCGTCATTCGGCGGCGCGATGGCGGCCTTTCTTCCCCTGGTCCAAGAGCGTCACCACGTCGTCAGTGAAACGCACGTCGGTAAACACCTGGATCATGCTGACCAGGGTCGCGTTGTGTTCGGCATCGCTGCGGGTCGCGTTGGCATCGGCGACAAACAGAGCCTTGAAATCCAGCATCATGGCGTCGCGTGCGGTCGATTCGCAGCAGACATTGGTAAGCGTGCCGACGATGATGGCCGTATCTATGCCTCGGCGCCGCAGCTCGGCCGTCACGTCGGGCTCGGTCGAACCAGGAATCAGGGCGCTGTAGCGCTTCTTGAGAACGACCAGATCCTCCTCGCCCACATCCAGAGTCTCGTGGATTGCGTAGCCGAAGGAGCCCTCGGCCGTTTCGGCAATCATGCGCTCGCGCCAGTTGCCGTGGGCGAAGTGGTCGTGCCAGACCGTCCAGTCCGATCGGAAGGTATGCTGGGTCCAAACCACTAGGCCGCCGCCGCGCCGAGTCGCCGCGGCAAGGGCGTTGATATTGTCGACGATGTCGCGCGCCGCCGGTACCTCGATGACCGAGAAACCGGGCGCTAGGAAACAATTTTGCATGTCGATGACG
Organism: uncultured Alphaproteobacteria bacterium; assembly: GCA_964645285.1. Classification (GTDB taxonomy): domain Bacteria; phylum Pseudomonadota; class Alphaproteobacteria; order JAAXGF01; family JAAXGF01; genus JAYZAP01. The sequence goes on along the minus strand of CAZYDR010000084.1, from coordinate 14,026 downwards.
AGGAGCGCAGTCCGCGCAGGGTCGAGGGTATCGTAAACATTCCGTGCGCCGCGCCGGACGATACCGCGGTCGACGATGACTTGGGGAATGTCGATCTTGTGCATGGAAACCTCCGTCGAGACGGATGGCGGCTCAGAAATCAGCCTAATCCGCGTTCTCATCAAGATTGACCGAGCGGGCATTAAGCGTCAAGCTTGTTCCATCGCACGCTGATCGTGGATCAGTGCAATCTCCGTGGGAATCACGGTTGAGTGGATCAAATTTTCCGACGGCTTGACGCTCGATTCCTATCGGCGAGTTGCGGTGGCCGCGGTCAATCTGCGTCTTTGCTCGACGCGGTCGCTCTACCATTGCGGTCCTGGTTTCTGCCGACAGCGATCACCAACCTCGCATTCGAGACCGCCATTCGATCGCTAGCCGGGCCGTCGGTGCGGGGTGTGAAAACCCTCATGATTGCAGCTGAATAGGAAAATACGCATGGAATTGGAACAACGGCAGGCGCTTGGCACAATAGGCAAGGCCGAACAGCGGCAACATCGTATCCTGGATCTTGTTGCCGAGCACAGCCAGGTATTCGTCAACGACCTGGCTGACGGCTTGGGCGTTTCCAAGGAGACGATCCGGCGCGACCTGTTCCAACTCGAGGGCCAAGGGCTTCTGCGCAAAGTTCACGGCGGCGCGGTACGTGCGCAGACGGCAGCCAAGGCCAACTTCGACACACGGCTTAGTGAGCAGGCCCACGAAAAGCAGATCATCGCCGAGCAGGCTGCGGCCTTGTTCCAGCAGGGCGATAGCCTGATGCTGTTCTCGGGCACCACGACCATGGCGCTCGCCAATGCGCTGGCAAGGCGCGGGGGGCTGACCGTGGTCACTAATTCGGTGGACGTCGCCACCATACTGTGGGCTGGACCAAAGAGAAATAAGGTTTTCCTACTGGGCGGCGAATACGATGGCGACGATTTCGAGACCATCGGCCTTCTGACCGTAGAGCAGATCGCCAGCTACCACGTGGACCACGCAATTCTGACCGTCGGCGGCATCCATGCCGAGACGGGGCTCACCAATTACGAGGTCGAGACGGCGCCTCTCGCCCGGGCTACGATTCGCCAGGCGACGTCGACCACGGTTCTCGCGGATTCACATAAGATGGGTCGCACCGCCTTGGCCAAGATATGCGGCCTTGCAATGATCGATCGCATTGTTACCGACAAGGAGCCACCGGCGGAGATCCGCGACGCCATCGAGGCCGCCAACGTGGACCTTATCGTCGTCGGCACGGGTGGTGCGAGCCGCGACTGATGGCGTTGTCGCCGGTTGACTCGATGCGGAGCTTTTATTCCGTCGCCTTTATATCCGCACCGTGAATCGCCGACGCCGATTCCGGGGAAACCATGCCCTGTTCCACGTCGTCATCAAGCTGCTCGGCGGCACGGCCGGCCGGAGAGCCATAACCGCCGCCACCGCCAGTATTCACGGTCAGCGAGTCGCCTGCCCGCAGCCACGCTGATTCCTTGCTCTTGAGCCGCTTCGTCTCGCCGTCGCGCTCGATGGTACAAAAGGCCAGAGCACCGGGCTCACCGTCGAACAGGCCGTCGGGTTGGAACCGGAAGCGGTCGCCATACTGCGCATACTGTACGTCGTCTTTGAGGATATCGTAGCACCGCCGGACACCGAGACCTCCTCGAAACTCGCCGGCTCCACCGGAATCCGGAATCAGGCTGTATTCGCGCACACGGAAGAAATCGAAGTCCATGTCTAGGGTTTCGACCGGAGCGTTGCTGCAATTGCCGAGCGGCCCATCGACTCCGGAACAGCCGTCGGCGTGCACCGATGCCCCATAACCGCCACCGATGACCTCGTGGTAGACCTTGTAGCCGGCATCGTCGCGGCGACTCAGATAGGGGCCCGTGGTGGTGTCGAATCCGGTTGCGATCACCTTATCGGGGACGGCTTGGGCGAGCGCCTTCATTACTGCGTTGAAGACGCGGTTGGTGGCCGTCATGCGCGCCCGTACCGGCGCCGGCGGCTTTGGATTCAGCAACGATCCGTATGGTGCCGTTACCGTGACCGGTCTAGTGCTGCCGGCATTGTAGGGGATGTCCGGACTTGTCAGCACCGCCTTCACGCAACCGAATGCCGCCGATACCGTGGATGCGAACGGCGAGTTCATGTTGGGCGCGATCTGATCGCTGGTGCCCTCGAAGTCGACGGTCGCCTCGGCACCATCGATGGTGACCGTGACCCGCACCGTCAAGGGTCCCCCGCCAAGGCCATCGTCGTCGATCACGTCCTCGCCGTGGAAGACGCCGTCCGGTGCCTCGGCGATGGCAGCGCGCATGCGGCGCTCGGAATAGTCGATCAGCGATGCCATTGTTTCCTTCACCGCCTCGGGGCCGTATTTGCGGCACAGCTGGTGGACGCGCGCCGCTCCGATGGCGTTGCCGGCGAATTGGGCGTTCATATCGCCGATCGTCTGGTCGGGAACGCGGATGTTGGTTGCGACTAGGCGCTCGAACGGCCCACCGTTCCAGTCCCGCTCAAGGTTGTACTTGCTGGGTGGAATAATCAGGCCTTCCTGGTAAATCTCGCGCGCGCCCATGTTGAGCCCCGGAGCACCGCCGCCGATGTCGATGTGATGGGCAACCGTGGCGCCGAACCCCATTAGCTCGCCTTCGAAGAAGATGGGCGAGAAGATGAACACGTCGGGCAAGTGCTGGCCGCCGTGGAATGGATCGTTGTTAATGTAGAAATCACCCTCGACCAAGGTATCGACGGGATGATGCTCGGCGCACGGCCCGAAAGTCGCCGACAGAGAGCCGAGTTGCTGTATCATGAGTTCCGCCTGCGCCACCGCTTGACCGTTCCGGTCGAGAAGCGCCGCCGAAGCATCACTGGCTTCGCGAACGATGGTCGAATAGGCGGAGCGAATCAGCTTGGCCCCCATCTCGTGGGTGGCGGCAATCAGAGCCTGGCTAATGACTGCGTAGTCGGCGGGATTGAGGGTCATGATCCGGACCTCCTCATGATCAGGTTCTCGTGGTCGTCGATCTCGGCCAGCCATCCGGCGGGCACGAAGGTGGTCGACGTCACGTCATCGACGATGGCGGGGCCGTCGAGGCTGTGCCCGGGGCTCAGTCCGGCGCGGCGCATCAATGCGCAGTCAATCTCCAGGCTGCGGTCGAAAATACGATGCCGGCCGGCGGTTGCGTCCTCGTCGTTGCTCGCCTCGGTCAGCGCCGGCGCCCGTTCGAGGGACGATACCGCGCCAAGCCGGAACGAAACCACCTCGACGGCGTTCCGGTTCGCGGAGCCGTGGAAGTAGACCCGGTGGTGAGCTTCGGCAAAAGCGGTGAGCAGGTCCTCGATAGATAGCCGATCGAGTTCCGCCAGACTGATATCGACTGGAACCTCGAATGCCTGGCCGACGAAACGCATCTCCAGGGTCAAATTGAAAGAGAGATCTCGATCTCCGAGACCGATATCGCGACATCGTTCGACAACATGGCTCTGCATTTCGGCGACGGTCTTGCGCACAACATCCGGCGCTTCGCCTTCGATCACGATACGGTGGGTCCGGGTCTCGAACAGTCGGTAGTCGGAGGCCAAAAGCCCATAGGCAGACAGCACGCCCGCGTAGGGCGGCACCAGAATAGTATGAATGTCCAAATCCTCGGCCACGCGTGCCGCGTGCAGGGGGCCGGCACCGCCGAAGGCGACCAGCACATAGTCACGGGGATCGCGCCCACGCTCGGTGGAAATAAGCTGGACCGCGCGCACGATGTTGGCGTCGGCCAAGCGGATGGCGCTGTCGGCTATTTCGGGGAGCGACATATCGAAGTGTGCCGCCAGGTCCGCGAATACACGGTGGGAGGCTGCCGTATCGATCTCCATGGCGCCACCGAGGAAGGCTTCGGGGAGAATTGTGCCCTGGATAACGTGGGCGTCGGTAATGGTCGGCCGGTCCCCGCCCCGACCGTAGCAGGCCGGTCCCGGGTCGGCGCCCGCACTCCGTGGCCCGACGCGCAGCATGCCGCCATCATCGACCCACACGATGCTGCCGCAACCCGCGCCCACCGAGACGATGTCAAACAGCGGCGTGCGTACCGGCAGGCCGTCAATCTCGGTTTGGCTGGTTAGTTTGGGTTCGCCGTCCTCGACCAGGCAGACGTCGGTGCTGGTGCCGCCCATGTCAAAGGTGACGAGGTTGCCATAGCCTGACAGGGCAGCCTGGCGTACCGCGCCCATGACCCCCGCGGCCGGTCCCGAGAATAAGGCGGTCACCGGATTGCGCCGCATCCCAGTGCTCGGCAGGCGGCCACCATTGGATTGCATAAGGCTGAAGCTGCCGGTGAAACCGTTTGAATTGAGATAGCGCTCAAATCGACCGAGGTAGTCCGAGATCACCGGCTGCACATGGGCGGCAATAACGGTGGTCGAGGCGCGCTCGTACTCCCTGAACTCGGGAGCCGTATACGACGAGCAAATGACCATGAGGTCCGGGAGCCGGCGGCCGATCAGTTCAGCTAGAGCGCGTTCGTGGTCCGAATTGGCGTAAGCGTTGAGGAGGCAGATTGCGACCGCCTCGTAGCCGCCACTCGCCAGGTTCGAAAGTAAGGTCCGCTCGACCGCATCGGGATCGATCGCGGTCTCCACCGAGCCATCGGCGAGGATCCGCTCGGTGACTTCGAAACAGTCGCGGCGCGGCACGATGGGAACGGGTTTCTGGTAGGCGAGTTCGAAAACCAAGTGGCGATTGTGTCTCTGCATCAAAAGGATGTCGCGAAACCCCTGGGTGGTGACGAATGCCACGCGCGCGCCACTGCGCTCTAATACCGCGTTGGTCGCCACCGTCGAGCCATGCACCAATTCGTGGATTTCGGCAGCGTCGATGCCAGCCTCTACGAGCGCCGCGTAAGCGCCCTCGTCGGGACGCTTCGGCACGCTCGGCACTTTGACAAATCGTGCCCGCCCTGCCTCGTCCAGAGACAACAGGTCCGTGAACGTCCCGCCGACCTCGATCCCGACCCTCACTGCTCGACCCTCATGGAATTGCCTCTCTTCTTGGTTGAATACTTCGGCCGACACCGACCTTGCCAGCCTTCGACACCATACTCCCGAAATGTCCGTTCGGTCAAATCAATATCGATTATGACCGAACAGAAAAAAACCGCGATGGGCGCCTAACGTACCCGCCAGGCCTGGGTCCTACGGGTCAGGCCGCGGACCAGTAGCCAGTAGCCAAGACGTACCGCTACCGAGGTAAACAGGATGACGATGGACATCGCCGCAGCGCTGGCGATGGCGCCGGTCTCATCCATGTTGAGGATGGCCACCGACGCCGGCAACGTCTCCGGCGAGTACAGGAAAATCACCGCCGACGTGGTGGTCATGGCGTTGACGAAAAAGAAGATGCTGATGTCGAGGATCGCCGGCAGGCACACGGGCACGGTCACCCGCCGAAAAGTCTTGAAGAACGGAACCTTAAGCGACGCTGAGATCGATTCGAACTCGTTGTCCATCTGCTTCAGCGAGGTCACGGCGATCAGGTGGCTGACTGGGTAATAGTGGATGATCGTGCTGATCACCAGGACTCCCATGGTGACGTACAGGAAGTTGAACGGATTGTCGGGGTCGTTGAAGAACAAGATGTAAGAGATGCCGAGGACCAGGCCCGGCACGGCGAGCGGCAGCAATGACAGTAGATGGATGATGTTGCGCACAAGGAAGAAGCGCCGCGTCTTCTCGACCAGATAGGCGCCGGAGAAGACGACGAGGGTGCCGAAGATCATGGTCCAAAAAGCAAGGGTCAGCGAGTTGGTGTAGGCCCGCCATCCGGTATCGTCGACTTGGTCGAAGTCGAAGTTGGCCAAAGTGAGATCCAGATTGTACGGCCAGTACTTGATCAGCGAGGCGAAAATCGAGATACCAACCATGGCCAACATGACAAAACCGATGCCCATGCAATAGACCAACATTGCGGTGTCGAAGGGCTTGTTCGGCTTCGGATAGAACGGCACCGCGTCCGGTGTCAGGGTCGCCAACTGCCGGCGCTGCACCAAGCGATCGACAATGAAGGCGATGAGCGCCGGTACCAAAAGAATTACCCCGACCACGGCGCCCATTTCGAAGTTCTGTTGGCCCACCACCTGCTTGTAGATGTCCAACGACAGCACGTTATAGTTGCCGCCGGTAATCTTCGGGATTGCAAAGTCGGTAATGGTCAGCGTGAAGACGACGAATATGGCGGTGACTGTGCCGTACTTGGCACCAGGTAGGGTCACGGTGAAGAACGTGCGCACCTTGCCTGCGCGCAGCGACAGCGCCGCTTCATAAAGTCTGGCATCGGCGGTCGATAGCGCCGTGGTCAGGATCAGCAGTGCGAAGGGAAATGTGAAGATGGTCTCGCTAATGATGATCCCGATGGGCCCGTATATCGAATGGTCGCCCATCACCCAGTTCATGAAGCCTTGGTTACCCAACAGGTAACGCACCGAGATGGCGGACAGCAATGACGGTGCGAGCAACGGAATCAAGGCGATGCCCTTGAGCAGCCCCTTTGCCGGGATGCAGCTCCGCGTCAAGGCAAAGGCGAACGGAAACGCCAATCCGATGCAGATCGTCGTCGAGACTCCAGCCACGAACAGGCTGTGCTCGATGGACGATGCCAGCGCTGGAGTGGCGAAGTACTCCGTGAAATTGGCAAGTCCGACGAACACTCCATCTTCGTTCTCGACGCTCTTGGAGAGCAATGCATAGACGGGCAGCAGCAAGGCCGACACAAGCCACGCGCCGATGACGATGGTAAAACCGCGCATCACCCACTCGTCCAGGGTCAGGCTCTGGCGGGGTGGGATCAGTGGTTCGGTCGTTGCGGTCACGGGCCGGTTCATGGCGGTATCACGCGGCCGGAAACACGTGGAGAGCACCCTCTGGCACCGATAGCGACAGCTCGGCGCCTGGCTCCATGCGGACCCCGCGCACGGAGTTGATCGGAAAATCGACGGTCAACGTGGTCTCACCGAGCACCGGCGCGACAAGAATCGCACGGTAGTAAGAGCCAATGAAGTCCAAATCCACAATACGGGCGGTGAAGCTGTAGGCCTCCCCTGAGCCATCGTTGAACAACACGTCCTCAGAGCGCACAGCCACGGTCACGGCCTTGCCCTCGGTCAGACCGCCGACGGCGCAGGCGATGTCCAGGCCACCAAGCCGCACGCTTTCCGGTCCGGCGACGTTCGCGGTCAGGAAGTTCATGGTACCAATGAAGTCGGCAACGAAGGCCGTCGTCGGACCCCGGTAGATTTGCCGTGGCGTACCGATCTGCTCGATCACGCCATGGTTCATGACCACTATCCGGTCGGCCAAGGTCAACGCCTCGTCCTGGTCGTGGGTGACCATGACGCTGGTTATACCGAGCCGGCGTTGCAGTTGCTTCAGCTCGTGGCGGAGGAGCACCCGAACCCGGGCATCGAGGGCGCTCAGGGGCTCGTCGAGCAACAACAGGCCGGGCGACGTGGCGATCGCCCTGGCGACGGCGATCCGCTGCTGCTGGCCACCCGACAATTGCGCGGGATACTTGTGCGCTTCTTCGGGGAGTCCAACCAATTCCAGGAGCTCGGCCACGCGCGTCGCCACTGCATTCTTTCCGAGACCTTGGCTAATGAGCCCGTAGGCCGTGTTGTCGAACACCGAGAGGTTCGGGAAAAGCGCATAAGATTGAAACACGATACCGAAGTCACGCTTGGCCGGCGGTAGCGCCGATATCTCGTGGCCCGACTGGTAGATCAGGCCGCCGGTCTGGATCTCCAGGCCGGCGATAATTCTGAGCAGAGTTGTCTTGCCGCACCCCGATGGCCCCAGGAAGACGATGAACTCGCCGGCCTCGATATCCAGCGAGATGTCCTGAAGGGCCGCAAAGTCACCGAATTTCTTGGTGATGCGTTCCAGCGACAGGAAAGGCTGGTCGCCGCCGGCCCGGGAGTCTGCTTCCTGTTTCGCCATTACGCCGTTCCGGTCATCCTCTATCCAAGTGCCGCGAGGTCTCGAAAACAACTCGGTCCCCCGGGCCATCAGCCCGGGGGACCGGATCGTACCATATGGGCGCTGATTTCCAGCGCCTATCGTCCGATTAGCCTTACTTCTATTTCGGCGCTGATTTGCCGTCGAAGCGCTTACTCCACTCGGCGAGGATGCGCTCCCGATTGTCGGCCGCCCAGTAGAAGTCGTTGTCGATCATCTTGGAGAGCGGATTTTCGGGATAGTACTGGACCGTTTTGGCCAGGGACGGGATCGCGATCACCGCATAATCCCTATTGTAGAGTTGATTGGCATCCTCGCTGTTCGCCCAGTCGGCGAACTTCTTGGCCGCATCAAGGTTCTTGGTTCCCTTGATGATCCCCGTGGAGACCATTTCCCAACCGAGTCCCTCGCTGGGCGAGAGAATGTCGATGGGCGCGCCTTTCTTCTTCTCCTTGACGCCGCGGAAGGCGAACGAGATACCGACCGTGAACTCGCCGGTAGCCGCCATAACGCAGGGCTTGGAACCCGAATGCAGGTAGACAGCGATGTTCTCGTGCAGGCCGTCCAGGAAAGCCCAAGCCGCGTCCTCGCCCATGGTCTGAATCCACGCCGAGATGTTGAGATAGCCCGTCCCCGAGGAGTTCGGGTTGGACATGACGATCTGGCCCTTGTAGACAGGATTCAGCAGGTCCTTCCACGCCATGGGTTTCGGCAGGTTCCTCTTCTTGGCCTCAACCTCGTTGAAGCAAACGGTGGCAATATAGGCAAAGTTTCCGACCCAGTTAGGCGGATCGGCGCGGTCCTTGAACTTTTCAGTGATCTTGTCGTAGCCCTCGGGCTCGTAGGGATGGAACATGCCCTGCTTGGCCATATTCATCATGCTGGTCGAGGCCAGGATGTGGACCACGTCGGCCTGCGGATTGTCCTTCTCCGACAGCAGCCTCGACGTGATGATGCCAGTCGAGTCCCGGACCCAGCGGATTTCTATATCCGGGTGCACTTTGTTGAAGCGTTCCCGATAGAGTCTAAGATCCTCCGACGCTGTCGTCGTGTAGACCGTCAACGCCGTTTCGGCCCTGGCGGATGGCACCGTCAGGCCGGCAAGCGCGATGCCGAGCGCAACGCCCGCCACCGAAAGGCCCAGTACCCGGAGCAAAAACAGTTTTGTCATGATAGCGATATCCTCCTTGCCACGACGCTATGGGGCGCTTCCGCCGGATAATTTGATTCGGTTTGGCCGCCGCCGGTTCGTGCGCCGAAGGCCTCCCCCGCTGCCGGTTCCTCTTGTGGGAGCGCGAAAGCAAAGATTAACCCCAGATTGTCCGTTCGGTCAACTTTGTTGAGATATTTTTGTGTGATACAGTCATTTTGGTGTGGCTGGAGAAGCGGGGATGGTCCGGCATCGGAATTCCAAGTCCATGGCCCTGAGCGAAATGCCCTGAATCTTGAGCGAAATACCATGATCCTGATTGGTAAGAACGTTTCCCCGTTCGTGCGGCGGGTCGCCGTGACCCTCATAGAGCTGGAAATGCCGTTCCAGCGGGAGTTGCCGTCGCCGTCGTCCGATGCCGACCAAGTGCGCCGTATCAATCCCATGGGCCGGGTGCCGGGGCTGGTCCTAGACGATGGCGAAAACCAGATCGACAGTGGTGCCATCCTTGACTACCTGGAGAATCGCGTCGGGCAGGCCCGCGGCCTGATGGCCCCACCGGCGATGCACGGCGACGGGTCATGAAGGCGGTGGCGTTGATGACCGGGGCAATCGAGAAATATCTTGCCGGTGTCTATGAAACGACCAAGAAGCCGGCCGACAAGCTTCATCTGCCTTGGCGGGAGGCTTGTCAGGCCCAGGCCTTGGCCGCGCTCGACGAGCTAGAGGCGTGGTCACCGGCCCCGTGGTTCGTCGGCGACGAGTTGACCCAGGCCGACGTGACGGCGGCGGTCGGCTACACTTTCATGGAGGGTTTCGACAAGGGCGTTATTCCCACCGACCGCTATCCCAACCTCGAGCGGCATCGGGACCGTTGTGAAGCGCGGCCCGCCTTTCAAGCCACGCGCGCCGAATTTTAGTCGGGCGCAGACGGGGCACGGATGGCCACCATCGACACACCACGACTGCTCATATGGGGGACGGGTGCCGTCGGCGGCACCTTGGCCGCCCATCTCGCACGCAGCGGTCATGCCCCAATTTGCGTCGATGTTGATGCTAATAACGTGCGTACCATCAATCAGGCCGGGCTTCGCGTTGTTGGCCCCATAGACGCATTCACGACGCGCCCAGCGGCAACCCTTCCCCAGGACCTCAAGGGAACCTTCGACCGCATCCTGTTGTGCGTGAAGGCCAACCGGACCGCAGACGCGGCGGCGGAACTGGCACCCCATCTCGCCAACGACGGCTGTGTGGTGTCGTTGCAGAACGGTCTCAACGAGCTGACCCTGGTCGAGATGTTGGGGCGCGAGCGTACAATCGGTGCCTTTATCAACTTCAGCGCCGAGCTGAGCGCTCCCGGCGAAATCAACTTTGGTGGCCGCGGCAGCGTCGTCATCGGTGAACTCGACGGTGCGACGACACCGCGCATCGAGGACTTGCACCGATTGTTCCTCGACTTCGATTCCAAAACGCAGGTCTCGGACAACGTGCTCGGTTTCCTATGGGGCAAGCTGATCTTTGGCGGTTTTCTCAAGATTACCGCCATCTCCGATCTACCGATCCGCGAGGGATTAGCGGCATCTGACAACCGCACCCTGTTCGCTGCCTTGGCATGCGAGATGCTCGCCGCAGCCGACGCGGCCGGCGCGCGGCCCATGGGCTTCGATGGGTTCGAGCCCGATGCATTTCGTGACCGCGCCGATAGCGGTGCCCTAGACCGCGCGTTCGATGCCATGGACACCTTCACCGGCGGATGGTCGCTGACACACAGCGCCACCTGGCGCGATCTCAAGGAAGGCCGTCGACCGTCCGATGCGGCAGCGCAATGGGCGCCGATGATCACTGCGGCCGATGCCGCCGGCATCGATATGCCCCTGTGCCGCCGACTCCTCGATCTCATCGCCGACATCGAGGCAGGATACCGCGTGCAGGGGGCCGAGGCCTTGAATGCGCTGCGGTCCGCCGTAAAATCAGTCGTCACCCATTAAAAAATCAGTCGTCACCCATTAAGAAGAGGTCCCCGATGAAGCGTTTCGTTACCGCGGTTTTCAAGCATGAGACCAACACCTTCTCGCCGGTTCCCACGCCACTCGAGGCCTTCGGCCGCTACGCCAGCGAGCGGGGGCCGATTTATGGCGACGACGCCCTCAAAGCCTATCACGGCACCAACACGCCAGTCGGCGCCTTCATCGACTTGGCGGCGGAGGCGGCCGCCGAGCTCGTCTTTCCGTTAGCCGCCGACGCCACGCCGAGTGCGGCGGCTCCCGACAGCGTGCTCGACCACTGCGCCGACGTTATCTGTAAGGCAGTCGAGGTCGGCTGCGACGCGGCTTTCCTGGATCTGCACGGCGGTATGGTCACCGAAGGCTACGAAGATCCCGAGGGCGAACTCTTGCGCCGGGTGCGTGCCGTGGCGCCGGAATTGCCGATCGCCGTCGGGCTCGACTTCCACAGCAACCTCTCGGACGCGACCATCGACAATGCGACCGTGATCACCGGCTATCGCACCTATCCGCATCTGGACGCCTACGAGACCGGCGAGCGCGCAGGGCGCACCCTGCTCCGAGCCCTGGCCGGCGAGGTTAGCCCGGTCATGGTCTGGCACTCGCTGCCGCTGCTCACCCATCTAAACCGCCAGACGCCGTCGCGCCAACCGATGAAGGACATCATGGACCGCGCCATCGCCGCCGAAGCATCGGGCGAGGTGCTCAACGCGTCGGTGTTCGGATGCTTTCCGCTCGCCGACATCGCTTACGTGGGTCTGCATGGGGTGATCGTCTGCGACGGCGAGCCCACAGCTGGCAAGCGGCTGCTCCACGAGCTCATGTCCATGGCATGGGAGCGCCGTGACGACTTCTTCTTCGCGGTCGAGCCGATCGAGGACTCCATCGCTCGCGCAAAGGACCTGGACGGCGGCCCGGTGCTGCTCGCCGATCACGGCGACGTCGCCGGTTCGGGCGGTTCGACGGACGTGATCGATGTGCTGGCCGAAGCATTGCGCCAAGGTCTCGGCGATATGTGCGCTGGCCCCTTCTGGGACCCCGCGGCGGTGGCTATCATGGTAGAGGCCGGCGTCGGCACCAAGGTGACTATCCAACTCGGCGGCAAGACTAATTTCCCGGCCATCGGTGCCGAGGGCCGGCCGCTTGAGCTGACTGGCCGGGTGAGCCGCGTCACCGATGGTGCTTTTGCCGTCACCGGCCCCATGTTCACGGGTTCCAAAATCAACATCGGCCGCACCGCCGTGCTCGACACCGGCACCGTCGAGATCGTGATCGCCGAGGAGCGCCACGAGCCATTCGATACCGGCTGCTTCACCCACGCCGGCATCGATCCGGCCAAGAAGCACTACATCCTGATCAAGTCCCGCCAGCACTTTCGCGCCGGATTCGAGCCGATCATCAAGCACGTGGTCATGGTCTCGGGCCCCGGCATCGCCACATCGGACTACGATCTATTTCCGTGGAAAAATGTCCGCCGGCCCATCTATCCGCTCGATCCGGACACCGAGTCCAACCTACCCGAAACAGGATGACGGTTCGGCGACGGCTCGACCCAATCTCGGCACAGGAGAAAAAAATGGCAGTTTTCGAATCCGGTATCGACGAGTTCGTCCGGCGCGCCAACCGCGCCGTGGAGGGCATGCCGGAAGCCAAGACACCCGAGGATTTCCGCGAATTGCGCGAACGTTTGGCCGAGGTGTTCCCGCCGCCCGTGCCTCAAAACTACTCGATCCGCGACCGTTTCATCAACGCGCCCGGGCGCATGATCGGCATCCGCATCTATCGCAGCGAGCCGAAAACGAAAAGCCCCGGTATCCTGTTCTTCCACGGCGGCGGTTTTATCTCGGGTAGCATCGCGACCCACGATGTTTACGCGCTCGGCATTGCCGAAGCCTCCGGTTTGCCGGTGATCAGCATCAACTACCGTCTGGCGCCCGAGAATCCCTATCCGGCGGCGGTCGAAGACGCTTACTACGCCCTGGTTTGGATTGTCGAAAACGCCGACAGACTCGAGCTGGACGCAGACCGCTTGGCAGTCGGCGGCGACAGCGCCGGCGGCACCCTGACTGCCGCGCTGACCCTGATGGCGCGGGATCGCAGTGGCCCCGGCATCGCCTATCAGTATTTGGTCTTTCCGGCGCTCGATACGGACCTCGATTCGGGCAGCTACCTGACCAACACGGAAGACCCGTATCTTACCCGCGACCACATGGCCCACTACTGGGACGCCTATCTCGAGGGCCGCATGAGCATCGAGGACCCCTATGCCGTGCCCATGCGCGCCACGGACCTTGCCGGCCTACCGCCGGCATATGTGCTGACCGCCGAGTTCGATCCGTTGCGCGACGAGGGCGAGCGCTACGGCGAACGGCTCGCTCAAGCGGGCGTGAAAACGACGGTGCGCCGAGCGCCAGGAACCATCCACGGCTTCCTGCGCGCACGCTACGTGAGCCGCGTGGCCGAAGCCGAGCTGGAAACTATGGGCCGGGCCATCCGGGAGGGACTCGGCGTCGACTAAGAATTCGGGCGGTATGACAAGCATTGAATCCAAATACCGGCGGCCCGGACGGCGACCACGCCCGTGAATATGGGAAGAAACCCTCCGCCCGACTCGGTCAACGCAATCCCCCGCGGCAATCACTGGAATAGTGTGATGACCAAATGCTGTTTAAGAAATTTGAGGTGAAGGCTCATGCCACCACAGGCGACGTGAGCGAGGCGATGTTCGCTAAACCCACAGTGTCTTACTGCCCTTCTCTGGTGTCCAAGTACCGTCGTTCGGTCAATTCGGCGTCCTGCCGTGGAGCCCCCTATCATCCCCAGACCCAGGGCAAGATCGAGCGTTGGCACCAGA
>CAZYDR010000083.1:0-16750 GCA_964645285.1 uncultured Alphaproteobacteria bacterium | reverse complement strand
CCGCATCGCGCGGCGCGCCGCTCCTACCCAAAACACTCAAATGCACCATCAAATGCCCCTGTATTGTTTGAAGCTGCTCTAGCGGGTAGCAGCAAGCAGCACACGCACTTGTGATCGATGGTGTGTGGCGCGCCATTGGCGCGGCGCTATCATCGCCCTTGTCCCATATGACAGTGGGATGCAGACATGAAATTATTCTATAGGGCCCTCGCGGGCCTGCTCTGTGCCGTGGTCTGGGGCGCCGCGCAGGCACTGGCGGAACGCCTCACCGTAACCGGCGAGGTTATCGATTCCTGGTGTTACCTCACCGAGATCATGTACCCCCTGGGTACCGCCCATCATCAGTGCGCCATCTGGTGTGCGGCGGGCGGCATTCCCGTGGGCATCCTCGATGACCGGGGCAAGGTTTACATAATCCTCGCGTTCGGTGATGACCAAAGCAGTGTGGCCAGTCCGGCTGTCCTCGAAATCCAGAGCCACGGGGTCACCGTCGAGGGCGACACCTTCGAGCGCGACGGCATGGCCTACCTCATGGTCGACCGGCTGATCGACGACGAGGGCATCGTCAACCTGAGCCACGAAGACTACGGCATTCAGCCATGAACAGGATCATGGAACGGGTTGCTGTAGCCGCTCTCGCTGCGCTGGCGCTGATGTTTCCGCTCGCCGCCGACGCCGCCGATGAGTGGAGCCTGATCGGTGAGGAAGTCACCCGATCTGAAGCCACCGTGATTGATGTGCGTTGTGCGTTGACCGGCGATTGTCCGGTGGGCTGCGGCGATGGCGCCCGTCAACTCGGTCTGCTGACCGATGAGGGCAAGCTCATACTGCCATATAAGAACGGCGTGCCGTTCGCCGGCGCCGTGGTCGAACTGGCGCCGTTCTGCGCCAAGCGGGTGGTCGCGGACGGCCTGTTTGCCACCAATCGCGGCGTTACCGTGTTTGCCCTGCAGTTTGTGCGCGAGGCGCCCGACGGCAAATGGCGCCTGGCCAACCGCTTCACCAACGCCTGGGCCGAGGCCAACGGCGTCGCCGCGACGAGCCAAGCGGCAAAGCGGTGGTTTCGCAACAATCCCCGGATCAAGGCGCTGATCGCGGCGGACGGCCCGCTCGGCCTTGGCCCCAACGTGGTGCCCGAGGAGTGATGAAGCCGCGCGCTCTCCTCGCCATGGCCTTGATTGCCGGGCCATTGGCGTTGGCGGCGACGATCCATGGCGGCTACATATCATTGCCGGCCGAGGCGGTTGCCGGCACGGCCGAGCCGCTACCGTTCGAGGTCGGCGGCCCCTTCGCCTTGATCGACCACAACGGTGCGCCGCGCGACCACGCGGATTTCCAGGGGCAGGCCCAAATCGTCTATTTTGGCTATACCGCCTGTCCCAACACCTGTTCGACGGCGCTCGCCACCATTGCCGCCGCCCTCGACGACCTGGCTGCTAGCGGTGCGGACGTGGGGGCGATTTTCATTACCGTCGATCCGGCCCATGACACGCCGGCGCGACTGGCCGAATTCGTGCCGCGCATCCATCCCCGTCTGGTTGGTCTCACCGGTGATCGGGCGGACATCGCGCGAGTCCAACAAGCGTGGCGAATTGACGCTAATCAGGTCGCTGCCGGCCTGTTCGACCATGCTCCCGTGGCCTATCTCATGGGTCCCGAAAGCGAGGTCCTGACCCTGTTCCCGCCCATCCTGCCGCCCGAGCGCCTCGCCGCCATCATTCGCGGCTATCTCTGAATACGCGACCGCGACTACTGGTTGATGGCCGCGCTTATCCAGTCATGAAATCCGGCGACCATGGGTTTGCCCGCCAGGTTTTTCGGCCACACCAAGTAGTAGGCAAAGTTCGTCGTAAGGTGAAGGTCAAAAGGCAATACCAGGCGTCCACTGGCGAGGTCATCGGCGACGATCGCCGTAGTGCCGAGGGCGATGCCCTGGCCCTCTATCGCGGCCTGCAGCGCCATGGAGTACTCGATGAACCGCGGGCCACGGCCCACATCGATATCGTTGACGCCGACCGCGCGCAGCCATGCTCGCCAGTAGGGCCATTCGCTGTAGCCGGGAACGGATTCCAGGTGAAGCTAACGTGTGATGGCACAAATCTTGCGGCTCGCGCAGGGGTTCGGGCCCTTCCAGCAGGCGCGGGCTACACACCGGAACCACTTCGTCCTTGAACAACTGTTGCGCATTGAGGCCGGGGTACCGAACTCAGCCACGTCTTACAGGGCTCGGCGACGCTCTCTCACGAGGGCACCGGCGAGGCCAAGAGGATCGAGGCCGGCGACCACTTCTATTGTGTCTACGGCGAGACGATCATCTGGGAGGTCCATGAGACCTTCAAGAAAGTCTACGTGGTGTACGAGCACGATTGGGACGAAAAGAGGTTCTATTAGGCAAGAATCTCGTGTCCGGACCGCGGATTGCCCGCGTGCAGCCACGGTTCAGGCGCGATGTCGGGCATCGGCTGTGAGAGTCGGCGTTCGCCTTTCAGTAATCTGGATGGAGTATGCAGTATGGATACCAGTAGATTCCGTGATTTAGCGAATATGCGGCACATGGATCGGCGTACGTTCAACGCGGGTTTGGCTTCGCTTGGTCTGGCCATGGTGACGGTGCCGGTTGGCTCCACGGTCGCCCGGGCCGCCGGTGACATGACCTACTTCACCTGGGCCGGCTACGAGATTCCCGAGCTTCACCCAAGCTATGTGGAAAAGTACGGCGGGTCCCCCGATGTCGCCTTCTTCGCCGACGAGGAAGAGGCCTTTCTGAAACTCCGCAACGGCTTCGCCGCCGACGTGGCTCACCCCTGCAGCACCAGTATCGCCCGTTGGCACGATGGTGGCGTCATTCAAACGCTCGATCCGTCGCGCCTGACCTATTGGGACAATCTGATCCCGGCGCTACGCGACATGCCCGGCGCCTCGGTGGACGGCCAGCCGCTGTTTATTCCCAATGACTAGGGTAGTCACTCGGTCGCCTATCGCACCGATTTGATCGACCACGGCTACGCCGAGGAAAACGGTTGGCGGCTGCTCGCGGACGAGAGATTCGCGGGCCGGCTTGGCATGTGGGATTCGGTTGAAGCGGCGATCGCCTTCGCCGCCGTGGTTTTCGGCATCAAGGACACCACCAGCGTGACCGACGCCCAGATGGGAGAGATCAAGGCGCTGTTGGCCCGCCAGAAGAATCTGCTGCGGACCTACTGGGGTTTCGAGACCGAGGCCGAAGGCATGCTGGCGTCCGGCGAACTGGCCGCCTGCTATCTCTGGAGCGGTCCGATCTACCGCCTGCAGGAGCAAGGCATACCCGTCGAGTATATGATGAACCCAAAAGGCGGAACCATCTCCTGGGTCTGCGGTCTGGTGCGCACGTCGACCGGCGAAGGAGACGAACAGGCGGTCTACGATTTTTTGAATGCCTGGACGTCGCCGGAAGCGGGCAAGTTCCTCGTCGAGGTCTACGGCTACGGCCATGCCAACAGCCTGACCTACGACGTGGTCGATCCGGCGGTTCTCGAGGCCATGGGCCTTTCCGGCAACATTACCGAATATCTCGCCAATTCCTCGCCCTTCAGGTCGTGGGAACCGGCGTTGCTCGAACGCTACGTGGCGATGTTCGAAGACGTGAAACTCGGCGTCTAGCCTGGACACGAACGCCGGCGTAACGCCTGGTTACAGACGTTATGCCGGCGCGCCGCCAAGCTTCCTAGTCAGGTCGCTGGTGAACACGCTGTTCATGGCGATATACATGGTGGGATTGCGTTTCAGCGATTTTTCAGCTCTTCCTTGGGCCAGATGAACAGCCGGGTCTCACGGGCCGCCCGCACCGTGGCGGTGGCGGTGCCGCCCTGGATGAACGACATTTCGCCGACCAGGGTGCCGTCACGGGAGCGGGCGACCTCGGCGCCGTTCTTCTCGATGACCACCTCGCCGTTGTAGATCAGAGTCGGGTCGCCGATGTCCTCGCCCTCGGCCGCCAGCACTTCACCTTTGCCCGCCGCCCGCCATTCGCTAATGCGCAGCAGTTTCATGAACTCGACCGGTGAGAAGTGGCGAAACAGGGTTCTCATACAGCTCGCGTTCCTCATCGCTGAACTTCACCTTCTTGGTCTCGTACACCAGATGGGCGATGCGCAAGGCGTTGATCGACATGAACACGCAAAGACAGAAGATCACTAGCCACAACGGTCCGGCCGGCACCAGGTAGTTATAGAGGATGCCCACCGCGCCAGCGCAGATCGACAACGCGCGCAACACCAGCACATCCTTGACGTAAAACGAGACCGCGGTGAGTGCGAACGAGGTGTGCCCGAAGACCGCCCACGGGGTGAGTTCCATTGTCTCTATCCAATCCCACGAAGTGGCGCGAGTGTACGGCAATTTCGCCGCTGTGCCAGCGCTGCTTGGTATAAGCTGGCGGTGACACATCAACACTCGATACTGGATGGATACGATGAAAGATCTTGGCGCCCTCTATCAATCTCTTGGCCTGGACAGCAACTCCCTTGGTGGTGGTGACCACGCGGTTACCACGCCCATCGACGGCACGGAAATCGCGCGTCCGACTCTCGACAGCCCGGCCGAGGTGAGCGCCAAGATTGGCCGTGCCACGGTCGCCTTCGAAGCCTGGCGCCGCACCCCGGCGCCGGTGCGCGGTGAGTTGATTAGACTGTTCGCCGAGGAACTGCGAGCCCACAAGGACAACCTTGGCGCCCTGGTTACCGTGGAGTGTGGCAAGATCCTTGAAGAGGGCAAGGGCGAGGTCCAGGAGATGATCGACATCTGCGACTTCGCCGTCGGCCTGTCGCGCCAGCTCTACGGCCTGACCATCGCCTCCGAGCGGCCGGGCCACAAGATGATGGAGACCTGGCATCCCATCGGCCCGGTGGGCGTCATCACTGCCTTCAATTTTCCGGTCGCGCCGTGGGCCTGGAACTTCGCCCTGGCCCTGGTTTGCGGCGACCCCATGGTGTGGAAGCCGTCGGAACTGACGCCGTTGACGGCGCTCGCCTGCAAAGCGGTCTTCGACAAGGCGGTGGCGCGATTTGGCGACGCGCCGGACGATCTGCTCCAGGTTGTGATCGGGGCCAAGGCGGCCGGCGAGGCCCTGGTCGACGACGCCCGGGTGCCTCTGATCAGCGCCACCGGAAGCTGCGCCATGGGCCGCGTCGTCGGGGCTCGCGTCGCCCAGCGTCTCGGCCGCTCACTACTCGAACTCGGCGGTAACAACGGCATGATCGTGGCGCCCTCGGCCGATCTCGAACTGGCCAAGCGGGCCATCCTGTTCGCCGCCGTCGGCACCGCCGGCCAGCGCTGTACCTCGCTGCGCCGCCTGATCGTCCACGAGGACGTCTACGATGCGCTGATGCCGGGACTGATCGCCGCCTATGCCTCGGTCACCGTCGGCGATCCCCTGGACGGCGGCACCCTGATCGGGCCCCTGATCCATCAGGCCGCCTTCGACAAAATGCAGTCGACCCTTAAGGCAGTGGCGGGCGAGGGCGGTACGCCCCACGGCGGGGCGCGGGTCATGGCCAACGACCATTCGGACGCCTACTACGTCACCCCGGCGGTGGTCGAGATGTCTGGCCAGACCGACATAGTGCGCGAGGAGACCTTCGCGCCAATCCTTTACGCCATGAAATACCGCGATCTCGACGACGCCATCGCCATGCACAACGACGTGCCCCAGGGGTTGTCGTCCTGCATCTTCACCACGGACCTGCGCGAAGCCGAAACCTTTACCTCGGCCATCGGTTCGGACTGCGGCATCGCCAACGTCAACATCGGGCCGTCCGGGGCCGAGATCGGCGGCGCGTTCGGTGGCGAGAAAGACACCGGCGGCGGCCGCGAATCCGGCTCCGATGCCTGGAAGGCCTACATGCGGCGGGCCACCAACACCATCAACTACTCCAACGAACTGCCGCTCGCCCAGGGCATCAAGTTCGGCGACGATTGAAGGTCGCGGCTCAATCCTCGCGGAGCGATCAATTGATGCTGCGACTGATCGGGGCGAGCAGGTAGTCGAGCACGGTGCGCGCGCCGGTAACGATCATGACCTCGGCCTGCATGCCGGGATAAAGCGAGACGCCGTTGCCGA
The DNA here is from genome assembly GCA_964645285.1 of uncultured Alphaproteobacteria bacterium. Lineage (GTDB taxonomy): Bacteria > Pseudomonadota > Alphaproteobacteria > JAAXGF01 > JAAXGF01 > JAYZAP01. The sequence goes on along the minus strand of CAZYDR010000083.1, from coordinate 10,653 downwards.
TCTCGACCGGGTCCTTGTCGAGCTTGATGCGGGCCAGGTAATAGGCCTGGCCGGTGCGCTCGTCGATGATGTTGTCGGCCGACACCGACAGCACCCGGCCACTCATGGGCACGGTGCTACGCTGGTTGAAGGCGGTCAGGCGAACCCGCGCCTGCAGGCCCCAGTGAACCACGTCAATGTCCCGGGGGTCGACCCGCGCCTCGATAATCAGCGCGTCGCCGCTAGGCACGATATCGAGTAGCGGCGCCCCTGGCGCAATAACGCCGCCGGTGGTGTGGACCTGGAGATTGACCACGGTGCCGTCCTGAATGGCAAGAATGGCAGTGCGGAGCAGGATGTCATCGGCGGCGTGAATACGTTCGGCAAGGTCGAACAACTCGTTCTGGGCGGTGCCCAATTGCTCGACCACCTCATTGATGCGGGTGGTGTCCAGTTCGGAAATGCGCAGCCGGGCTTCGCCGATGTTCTGTTTGACCCGGGCAATCTGCGCCATGTTGCTGCTGCGGCTGCCGACGATTTCGGCCCCGCGGCGCTGCAGGGCAAGCAGCCGAGGTTTGCGCTCAAGGCCCTTCTCAAGCAGCACCAGTACGGCATCGGTTTCCTCGGCGATGAGCAGCAGTCGGACGTCCTCGGCGGCGACCTGCCCGCCAAGGCCAATAATTTCTTCGTCGAACTGGGCAATGCGCTGCCCCAGGACGGCGACCTGGCTGGCCAGGGTCTTTCGCCGGGCGTCGAAAATACTGGTCTCGCCGTCGATTACCGACGCCACTTCCGGATCGTCATGATCGATCAGCAGCCAGTCCGGGAATGTGATCTCATCGTGGCTGTCGCGCTCGGCAATGAGTCTGGTCTCGAGGGCGGCGTCGACCACTCATCAGGTCCAGGGTGGCGCGGGGCTGAGTGTCATCGAGGCGGAACAGCACCTGGCCGGCGGTGACCTCGTCACCGTCCCGGACGAGGATTTCGCCGATGATGCCGCCTTCGAGATGCTGCACGGTTTTACGGTTGCTCGCTGCGCTGACCACGCCGGGGGCGATGGCGGCGCTTTCCAAGGTCGATACCGTGGCCCAGCCGCCAAGGCCGCCGAAGAACGCGGCAATGACCATCAGGCGAATGGTCACGGTCGAGCCGATGCCGAGGCTGTTTGATTCCTCGGCAATGGCCGGTCCCAGGCGCGAGGCAGTGGGTTGTGGTGATGCCATGGCCACTAGCCCTCAACCGGGGCGGCGTCGAGTGTGGCCGGGGCCGCCGTCGCCGGAGCGGCCAGCTTGGCCATGATCTCGTTACGGGCGCCGAACATCTGAATGCTACCGTTACGCAGCACCAGGATTTTGTCCACGTTGCGCAGCACGCTGGGCCGATGGGCAATGATAATCATGGTGGCGCCCTGGGCTTTGAGCCTGGACACGGTCTCGAGCAACGCCACTTCACCTTCATGGTCGAGGTTGGTGTTGGGCTCATCGAGGACAACGAACTTGGGATTGCCGAACACCGCCCGAGCCAGGCCGATACGCTGGCGCTAGCCGCCGGACAGCACCGCGCCGCCTTCGCCGATTTCGGTCTCGTAGCCGGCGGGCAGGCCGAGAATGATTCCATGAACGCCGGCCAGTTGTGCCGCCGCCACCACCTCTTCCGGGTCGCCGTCACCCATGCGCGCGATGTTTTGCCGCACGGTGCCGGCGAACAACTCGACATCCTGGGGCAGGTAGTCGATGTACTGGCCGAGATCCACCGGATCCCATTGGGCGACGTCGGCGGTGTCGAGGCGGATATGCCCGGCACTGGGCCGCAGGTTGCCGACCGCGAGTCTGGCCAGGGTGGTCTTGCCCACCGCCGTCGGCCCGATCAGACCCACGGACTCGCCAGGCTCAAGGCGGAAATCCAGGCTGCGGAGCACCGGCTCGGTAGCGCCCGGGTACACGTAGCTCATGGCCTCGACCGAAAGCTGTCCCGTCGGCGCCGGCAGAGCCATGGATTCGGCTCGTGGCGTCAGGGTATCGAGTTGGCGCTTGATGCGGGTATAGGCGCCCTGCGCCGAAACCGCCGACTTCCATGAGCTAATGGCCTGCTCGACCGGGGCCAGGGCGCGGCCCAGCAGGATCGAGCCGGCAATCATGGCACCCGGCGAGACCTCATCGTTGATCGCCAGCCAGGCGCCGACCCCGAGCATGGCGACCTGCAGGAACAGGCGAAAAAACCGCGATGTGGCGGTAATGGCGGCGCTGCGCTGGCTCGCCTTGGCCTGGAGTTCGAGCATGGCGGAATTCTCTTGGCGCCAGCGCCTCACTATATTGGGCATCATGCCCATGGCCTCGATGACATCGGCGTTGCGTACCGCCGACGCCGCCACCCGCAGGGACTTGATCGAGGCGCCGCCCGACTGCATCAGCAGGTTACGCGTGCTGAGTTCGTTGATCAGCGCCATGGCGAACAGTACCGTGGCGCCGGCGATGGAGAGCCAGCCGAGCAACGGATGAAACAGGAAGATCACGGCAATGAATACCGGCGTCCAGGGGGCGTCGAGAAACGGGAAGATCGCCGGTCCGGTGAGGAAGGTGCGGAAGGTCAGCAGATCGCGCAGGCCCTGGACCGAGGCCTCGCCACCTCGAGCCAGGACGTTGATCACGCTGCCGCCAAGCAGGTCGCCGCTAAGCTGGGTGTCGAGCCAGTTGCTCAGACGCACCGTGACAAAACTGCGCACCGCCTCGAGGGCGGCGAGGGTCAGAATGGCGCCGCCGGCGGCGATCGACAGGGCGAACAAGGTGTCTTCGCTACGGCTGGTCAATACCCGGTCGAACAGTTGCAGCATGTAGAGCGGGATGGTCAACAGCAGCAGATTGATGGCGAAACTGAACAGGCCCACCGCCATGAACCCGCCACGGCAAGCGGCGAGCGTGCGTTTCAACAGCGGATAGACCGCCGATTGGGTCCCAGCCGTGGCCATATGCTCCTAACCCTATGATATCCCGTAATACGGTGTCGAAACTGCTGGATAACATGGCTCCGTCCGGGACGATACTCCCGATTGGTGTATGGCCCGGGAACGGTTTCGGCGTACAGCCCGGAAGTGTAGGATTCCATTGACAATTTCTCACTCAAAATGCAATGTTTGACCGATTCGCGCCGTCTGTGGTCTCGATGCGAAAAATGTTGGAGATAGTAACGCCATGAGGTTTGCCCGGGGGGCGTCGCTTGTACCACTCGTGGCGCTGGTGGCTTTTGGCCTTGGCTTCATCGACAGTGGTGGCCGGGCGTGGTCGGCGATGGTGGCGCCGATTGCCGCCGTGACCAGCGGTTCCGGGGTCACCACCGTGGCTCTCAGCACCGACGATGCGGTCAAGAACGGCCAGCCCAGCCAGTCCCTGGTTACCCTGACCGTATCCAAGGGCAACACCATTTCGTCATTGCTCATCGGCGCCGGTATCGACTGGCGCGATGTGGACGCCGCCATCGCCAAGCTGCGCCGCCATTTCAACCCTCGCAAACTGCGGATCGGCCAGACTATTACCGTAGTTCTCGAGTATACGGCGGGCAAGGCGCCGCGTCTCGCCGCTCTCAGCCTCGAACTCGGTCGCTCGTCTTATGTGGTGGTTGAGCGTCGTGGCGGCAGGCGCTACGTGGCCAACGTCATGGACGCACCGGTCAGTCTTGAAGCCGAGACTATGGCTGATAGCAACGGCGGCCGCACCCTGCGCCTCAGTAAGGGCGATACGCTGGTCACGCTTTTGGTCCGCGTCGGCGCCAGCCGTACGGTAGCCGATAACGTCGCCCGCGCGCTTGGCCGCCACGTCAACATGCGCAAACTCCAGGTCGGCCAGGCAGTCACCGTTGCCTTCGACGACAGTGGCGCATCCGGCGTCCTCACGGCGGTCAGCCTGCGGGTTGGGCCGGGGGTCTATGTGGTCGCGGCCCGTGATGCCAAAGGTAACTACCGGGCTAATCGTGCCACGACGCCGTATATTCCGGCGGCCAATGACGTTGCCGCGCCGCCACCCGAAGTGGTCGAACAGGGGAACGCGGTCGCTGAACCGGAACCGGAACCGGAACTGGAACCGGAACCCGAGCCCGAAGCGGACGACGGCCGCATGGTCTATCAGATCGAGCGCGGCGACACTCTGACCGACGTTTTGGTATCCGCCGGGGCCGAGCGCAAGGCCGCCTACGCCGCCGCCGCCGCTATCGGAGATCATTTCAATATGCGCAAGCTGTGGGTCGGCCAGGAACTGGTCATGGTCTTCGACCCGGCCGGCCTGGCGCTCGCCGCGGTCAGCCTCAAGCTCAAGAAGGGCAAGTACGTCACCGCCGGCCGCCTCGACGGCATCAATTTTGAATCCAATGTAGACAAGACGCCGCTGGTGCCGTCCTTTGCCGAAACCGCCAGTGAAACCACGCCAGAATTCAGTGGCGCGGCGCCGGCCCTGCTGTTGTCCGGCAAGGCCGAGTACCAATCCCTCCAGGTGCGCAAGGGCGACACCCTGACCACCGCCTTGCTGCGCCTTGGCGTTGTCTGGCGCGACGCGGACCTGGCCATCGCCGCCCTGAGCCGCCACTTCGACCCGCGCCGCCTTCAGGTCGGCCAGGAAATTTCGGCGGTGTTTGATCGCACGGTCGGCGGCCAGCGGGCGCGACTGTCCGCCATCAGCCTGGCGCTTGGAGAGAAATCCCACGTCATTGCCCGGCGCGAGGATAGCGGCGGCTTTATCGCCTGGCCGGCGGCCGAGTCCCTCGGCGTGGTCTACGACGAGGCCCTGGCCGTGGCGGCCCTGTTGCCGCCGCCGCCCGAAGTCGAATTGGCGCCGCTGCCGGAAAACGCCGTCCACAAGACCTTCGACGTGCGTTCAGGCGACACCCTGATGAAGGCGCTGTTGCGGGCCGGCAGCCAACCGCGCGACGCCGACGCGGCAATCCACGCCCTGCAGAACCTGTTCGACCCGCGCAAGCTGCGGGCCGGCCAGACCCTGACGGTTTCCCTGTCGCCGTCGGACGGCGATGACGTTCTCCAGCGCCTCAGTATCGATATCGGGCCCGGCCGCAAGGTTGAGACCGGGCGCATCGAGGACGGCGGCTTCGCGGCCCGCGCCGTCGAGATACCGCTGGAACGCATGCTGGTCCACGCCGGCGGGCAGATCGAGTCGAGCCTCTACGTTGCCGCCGTCGAAGCCGGGGTGCCGATTCCGGTGCTGCTGGAACTGATCCGCGCCTTCAGCTTCGATGTCGACTTTCAGCGTGAAATCCAGCGCGGCGACGGGTTTGAGGTGATGTTCGAGCGCTTCCTCGACGACAGCGGCAAGCCGGTGCGCGAGGGCAACGTACTATACGCGGCCATGACGTTGAGTGGCTCGCCCCTGGTAATCTACCGCTATACGGCGCGGGACGGCTTTACCGACTACTACAACGAAGAGGGCCATAGCATTCGCAAGGCCCTGCTGCGCACCCCCATCGACGGCGCCCGACTGACCTCGGGCTTTGGCACCCGCAAGCATCCCACCCTGGGCTATACCAAGATGCATCGCGGCGTTGATTTCGGCGCCAAGCGGGGCACGCCGATCATGGCGGCGGGCGATGGCGTGATCGAGTTCGCCGCCTGGAACGGCAGCTACGGCAAATACGTCCGTATTCGCCACCGGGGCAGCTACTCCACCGCCTATGCCCATCTCGATCGTATCGCCTCAGGGGTCCAGCGCACCCGGCGGGTCAAGCAGGGCCAGATTATCGGCTATGTGGGCTCCACCGGCCGCTCCACCGGACCGCATCTCCACTACGAGGTGCTCCAGGCCGGCAAGCAGATCAATCCGCTCAAGGTCAAGCTGCCCACCGGGGCCAAGCTCAAGGGCGTCGCCCTGGCGGCGTTCCAGCAGTCGCGCCAGAATATCGAACGCCAGCTCGCCGCGTTGCCGCTGGTTCGCCAGGTTTCCGACGCCATGGCGCAAGCGGGAAAAGACGCCGAAGCCTGTGGCGATACTGCCGACGATACGGCGTGCTGACGCCGCCCCTTCTTTACGACGGACCCGACGACGCATCCTTGACGGTCACCCTGGCCCACGGCGCTGGCGCTGCCATGGACAGTCCGTTCATGAACGCCTTCGCCGAGGGTCTGGCCGCCGCCGGCTACCGGGTTGCTCGGTTTGAATTTCCCTATATGCAACGACGCCGTGCCGAGGGCACCCGCCTGCCACCGGACCGGGCGCCTGTGTTGCTCGACGCCTGGCAGGCGGTGATCGCCGAACTTGGTGGCGGTGACGCCTTGGTGATTGGCGGTAAGTCCATGGGCGGCCGCATGGCCAGCATGATCGCCGACCAGGCCGCCGTACGCGGCCTAGTCTGCCTGGGCTATCCGTTCCACGCGCCGGGTAAGACCACCTCGCCCGAGCGTCTCGGCCATATGGCGACCCTTACTACGCCGAGCCTTATCGTACAGGGCACCCGCGACGCCCTCGGCGCCCAGGGCGAAGTTGATGATTATCCGCTGTCGCCCGCGGCCCAAATTCACTGGAGCGAGGATGGCGATCACTCCCTCAAACCCCGCGTCGCCTCGGGCCGCACGGAAGCCCAGAATATCGCCGAGGGTGTTGACGCGGTGATAGGGTTCCTGCGACAGCTATAGCCACCATGGTCCAACAGTTTGTTTCCCGTTGGCCCAAGTCATCGGCGCTGTGAAGCCGCTACCGTCCGATCCTGTACACAGTGAGGAGAGTTCCCCATGGCTGAAGATATCAGGGTCGTCGAAGCGACCGCCGGCGACGCCGACAAGGTGGGCGGCATGATCTGCGCCTTGCTCGCGGAATTATTCGCCGCGAACATCGAGACCTTCGACCGGGAAAAGGTGTGCCGCGACGCCGCGACGCTGTTGGCGGATGGCACTGGCGTCTGGGGCTTGATGGCCCGCGCCGGCGCCGGCGAGCCGGTTGGCGTTCTGATGCTCAACGAGTGCGCGGCGATCTATGCCGGCGGAGAGTTTGGCGAAATCTCCGAGTTCTACGTGGCGCCGAGCCATCGCTCGGCCGGTGTCGGTGCCCTACTGGTCGATGCCGCCGCCCAATTCGGCCGCGACCGGGGCTGGCCGGAACTCGAGGTCGGCGCGCCTGACGTGCCGCGCTGACAGCGCACGGGTAATTTCTATCTCGGGTACGGCTTCCATGAAGTCGGCCCCCGGCTCGGGCTTAAACTCTAGGCGCCACTTCCGCCGGGCACGCCGCGAGACTATAACCATGAACCGGAAAGAGTAGCGACACAGGGAGACATGCAATGGCCTCGGAGACAGACGTTATCATCATCGGTGCCGGTGCGGCGGGACTGTCCGCGGCCAAGCAACTGAACAGCCTCGATCTGTCATATACGGTGATTGAAGGATCCCACCGCATTGGTGGGCGCGCCTACTCCGAGAAAATCGCTCCCGGCGTGTGGTTCGACCTCGGCTGCGCCTATCTGGAAGGCGCCGAAACCACCTTCGTTGCCATCGCCGACGAATTGGGTATCGCGGTGGGCAAGGACAAGGGCAATCCGTTCGAGGACGCGCGTGTCCGATATCACCGAAACGGCAAGACCCTGAACGACGATCAACGGGCCGCGTGCCTGCGGTACCTTGGCGATAGTCACAAGGCGATTGCCGCCGCCAGCGAACAGGGCCGGGATGTGGCCGTTAGCGACATCATCGATCTCGACAACGAGTATGCCGCGCCGCTTATGGCCGCCATAGCCTCGGGGTGGACCCACGATGTAGATCAGGTGTCATGCGCCGATGCTGCGGACTCCAAGGGCGGCGCCGGCTATCCGGTGCTGAATGGTTACGGCAATCTGGTTGCCGCATGGGGCGCAGATGTCGCGGTGTCACTCAACACCCGCGCCGAGCGCATCGACTGGACAGGCTCGGGGGTTGCAGTGGAAACCCCCAAGGGAACGGTCACCGGACGCACCGCCCTGATCACAGTATCGACCGGCATTCTGGGAGCTGGCGATATTGTTTTTGCACCGGGCCTGCCCGACTGGAAAACCGACGCCATCCACAACGTTCCCAACGGTACGGCAAACAAGATGTGTATCTACTTCGATACGGACGTGTTCGGCCCGGACGGTCGCGGTTGTCACGGTACCTGGAATGACGAAGACGCTGGCAATGGGGCGCGTATGGACGCCAATGTCATGGGTCATAACTATGCGGTTGTGTTCGTCGGCGGGCCTTACGCGGTCTGGCTCGAAAAACAGGGCCAGCAGGCCTGTCGCGATTTTGCCATCGATAGCATCGCCGACGTATTCGGCCACCACATCCGTAAACACGTGAGCCGCTCCATCGTCACCGCCTGGGCCACGGAACCCTGGACCCGGGGGTCCTACGCCTGCGCCCGGCCCGGCCAGGCACACCAGCGCGCCAATTTGGCGCGCCCTATCGACGAGCGGCTGTTCTTCGCAGGTGAAGCCACCATTAACGGCGCCCAAGGCACCTGCCACGGCGCTTATCAGTCGGGCATCCGCGCGGCCAACGAAATCGCCGGGATGCTATAAGACGAGTGGACATTATGATTGGTTCATAATGTCCACTGGCAAGCGCGACAGCGCGTCGCCGCGTATGCGACGGGAGCCTGCGTGGCGATGTGAACGCACATCGGTCATTCTTTATGGCCGATGGCAAAAAAAAGCCTAGGCCGCTTCCTCGGAAATGAGTTTGCCGTTGACCTCAAGGCCGTCGGGGCCGGCGCTGACCGTGACCGTGGCGCCGTCTTCAATGGCGCCTTCGAGGATCAGCGAGGCCAGGGTGTTTTGTAGCGAACGCTGGATGACGCGCTTGAGCGGCCGGGCGCCGTAGACCGGGTCGAAGCCGGCGTTGGCCAGCCAGTCCCGCGCCGCGCCGTCGAGATCGAGGGTGATCTTGCGTTCGTTAAGCAGGCCGCGCAGGCGCTCAAGCTGGATATCGACGATGCCCTTCATATGGTCGCGGCTGAGCCGCTCGAAGACGATGATCTCGTCGAGCCGGTTGAGGAACTCGGGCCGGAACGAGGCGCGCACCACATCCATGACCTTGTCGCGGGCCGAACCCATCAGGTCACCCTCGGCATGCTCGGCCAGGTACTCGCTACCGAGGTTCGAAGTCAGCACAATGATGGCGTTGCTGAAGTCCACGGTGCGGCCGTGGCCGTCGGTCAGGCGGCCGTCGTCGAGCACCTGAAGCAGCAGGTTGAAGACATCGCTGTGAGCCTTCTCGACCTCGTCGAACAGGATCACCTGATAGGGCCGGCGGCGTACCGCCTCGGTCAGCGCCCCGCCTTCCTCATAGCCCACATAGCCCGGCGGCGCGCCGATCAGCCGGGCCACGGAATGCTTCTCCATGTATTCCGACATATCGATGCGCAGCAAGGCTTGGTCGTCGTCGAATAGGAAGTTGGCCAGGGCCTTGGTCAATTCGGTTTTGCCGACGCCGGTAGGGCCGAGGAAGAGGAATGAGCCGATCGGCCGGTTGGGGTCCTGGAGGCCGGCGCGGGAGCGGCGCACCGCATTGGCCACGGCGACGATGGCCTCGTCCTGGCCGACCACCCGGCCATGCAGGCTGTCTTCCATGTGGAGCAGGCGCTCGCGCTGGCCTTCCATCATCTTGTCCACGGGCACGCCGGTCCAGCGCGAGACCACGCCGGCGATGTCCTCGGCCGAGACCTCTTCGCGCACCATGGGGGTGTTTTCCGTGTCGCCGGCCTCGCCGAGCTGGCGCTCGAATTCGGGGATGACGCCGTAGGCAAGCTCGCCGGCACGGGCCAGGTCGCCCTCACGCTGGGCCACGGCCAGTTCGCTGCGCGCCGCGTCGAGCAGTTCCTTGAGTTTCTGGCCACCGGCTACCCGGTCACGCTCGGCCTGCCAGCGGGCGCCTTGCTCCATGGCCTGCTGTTCAAGGTCAGCGAGTTCGCTTTCAAGCTTGGCCAGGCGGTCCTTGGAGGCGTCGTCGGTTTCCTTTTTAAGGGCCTCGCGCTCGATCTTGAGCTGGATCACCCGGCGGTCGAGTTCGTCCAGTTCCTCGGGCTTCGAATCCACCTCCATGCGCTTGCGGCTCGCCGCCTCGTCGACCAGGTCGATGGCCTTGTCGGGCAGGAAGCGGTCGGTGATATAGCGGTTCGACAGGGCCGCCGCCGAGACGATGGCGCCGTCGGCGATGCGAACGCCGTGGTGCAGTTCGTACTTTTCCTTGAGGCCGCGCAGGATTGAGATGGTGTCCTCCACCGTGGGCTCGGCGATGAACACCGGCTGGAACCGCCGCGCCAGGGCGGCGTCCTTCTCGATATGCTTGCGGTACTCGTCGAGGGTGGTAGCGCCGACACAATGGAGATCGCCGCGCGCCAAGGCCGGCTTGAGCAGGTTCGAGGCATCCATGGCACCTTCGGCGGCGCCGGCCCCGACCAGGGTATGGAGTTCGTCGATGAACAGCACCACCTCGCCGTTGGACGCAGTCATTTCGGCCAGCACCGCCTTGAGCCGTTCCTCGAACTCGCCGCGGAACTTGGCGCCGGCGATGAGGGCGCCCAGGTTCAGCGACATCAGGCGTTTGTGTTTGAGGCTCTCGGGTACGTCGCCGTTGATGATGCGTAGCGCCAGACCCTCGGCCAGGGCGGTTTTGCCGACACCAGGTTCACCGATCAGCACCGGATTGTTCTTGGTGCGCCGTGACAGGACCTG
>CAZYDR010000082.1:629-16775 GCA_964645285.1 uncultured Alphaproteobacteria bacterium | reverse complement strand
GCTGATATCGTCATCTTCTGGATCAATCAATGAGTCCTAAGCCTAGGAACCGGAGTTACGCTCGGCTATACTCCGGCCAGGCATTTCTGTCCGACCTCAACAGGGTCGAATTCCGAACATGGGGGAGGTGTTGAGGTTTGACGAAGTTCCTGGCGCGACGACTCTTGCTCGGCCTTCTTACATTGTGGGCAATCACAATACTGATCTTCGCGGGTACCGAAATCCTGCCGGGTGACGTGGCTTCCGCTGTTCTCGGTCAATCGGCGACTGAGGAGTTGAAGGCAGCCTTGCGGGCGCAGATGGGTCTCGATCGGCCCATGCTTGTGCGGTATTTCGATTGGTTCGGTAGGCTTCTATCGGGCGATCTGGGCGTCTCTCTTACCAACGATTTCCCGATCGACGGCATCGTCGGACCACGTATTTCAAATACGCTTTATCTGGCCATCGTAACGGCGATCGTTGCCATTCCGCTGTCCATCGGGTTGGGCCTGTTTTCCGCCGCCTTCCCGGACAGCCTGTTCGATCGCGTCGTTAATTCCATCACCCTGTTCACGGTTTCGGTGCCGGATTTTCTCATCGCCATCGTCCTGATCATCATCTTCTCGGTGGAGATGCGCTGGTTCCCGATGATGCTGAAACGTGTCGATTTCAACGATTTCGGCGGTGCTATTCACGCCATGACCTTGCCGGTAGCGACGCTGATGCTAACCATGCTGTCCCACATGATACGCATGACCCGGGCTACCATTCTTGATGTGCTGCGCTCGGCCTACGTGGAGATGGCGCTGCTCAAGGGCGCCTCGAAAGGCCGCATTATCCTGCGCCACGCCGCCCCCAATGCCCTGGCGCCGATCGTCAACGTTATTGCGCTCAATCTTGGCTATCTGATCAGCGGCGTGGTTGTTGTCGAGGTGGTCTTCACCTATCCGGGGCTTGGCCGCCTGATGGTCGACGCCATCAGTATGCGTGATCTGCCGTTGGTTCAAATCACCGGGCTGATTTTCTGCGGTACATATATCGTGCTCAACATCATGGCCGACATGGTGGCGATCATGAGCAATCCTCGACTGAGGTATGCGACATGACCGAGATAGCGGACACCGGCGGCAATGTGGCTGCCACGCCGCGGAAGCGCAGCAAGCGTGAGCGACCCAAACTTAATTTGAACGGCTGGATCGGGCTCATCATCGTCGGGCTCGGGGTTCTGGTGGCCATTGTCGGACCCTTCGTAGCACCCCACGATCCAGGCGAAATTCTGGTCTATCGGGCCTATACGGGGCCCGGCGGTGAAGTTGGTTTCCTGGGCGCCGACGCCCTGGGCCGAGACGTGTTTTCGCGCTTGCTCCATGGCGCCCACCTGACCCTCGGCCTCGCTTTCATTTCCAATGTTCTGGGATTTGCCCTGGGTATGATCGTGGGTTTTGCCGCCGCCGAGATCCGCGGCCGCACGGACGACTTCATCACCTGGTTGATCGATGTCTTCATTTCCCTGCCGCCGATCATGACGGCGCTTATCATAATCGTCGCGCTGGGTTCCGATATGTACGTCCTGATCGGCACCATCGCCGTCGTCAGCGCGCCGCGCATCGCCCGTATTGCCCGCGCCGTGGCCATGAACGTGGTGGTGCTCGACTATGTTGAAGTGGCGCGGGCGCGCGGTGAGTCTCTTACATCGGTCCTGTTCCGTGAAGTCCTGCCCAACACGCTCCGCCCCCTGGCCGTGGAGTTCGGGCTTCGCCTTACCTTCGCCATTCTGTTTCTCTCCAGCCTCAGCTTTCTCGGCCTCGGCATTCAACCGCCGGCCGCCGACTGGGGCAGCATGGTCAGGGAAAACATGTCGGGTATCATGCTTGGCTCCATGGCGCCTGTGTTGCCGGCCATCGCCATCGGCATCATGACCATCGGCGTCAATCTTCTAGTCGACTGGTTGGCGAGCCAATCCGGCCGCAGCATTTCGGAAGAGTTGGGCTAGTGACCGCATTGCTCCGGATTGAAGACCTGGTGGTCACCGCGCGCACGCCGACCGGCGTGACCATAACCACCGTCGACAATGTCAGCCTCGAAATTCACCCGCGCGAGGTGGTTGCGCTGATCGGTGAATCGGGCGCCGGCAAGACCACGGTGGCTCTCGCCGCGCTCGGCTACGCCCGGCCCGGCACGCAAATCGTCGAAGGCAGCGTCTATCTCGACGACGCCGACATCATGAAGATGACCACCGCCGAACGCCGTGAGTTGCGCGGCAAGGAAATCGCCTATGTGGCGCAAAGCGCCCAGGCCTCCCTCAACCCGGCCATCGCCATCGGTGAGCAAGTCAGCGAAGGTCTGGTGATTCACGGCATCGCCAGTGGCGACGAGGCCAAGCAGCGGGCCACCGAGTTGCTGACGACGCTCGATCTGCCCGACCCGCCGGCCTTGGTCGAGCGTTTCCCTCATCAGGCCAGTGGCGGCCAACAGCAACGCATCATGATGGCCATGGCCATGAGCTGTGGACCCAAGCTTCTGGTCCTCGACGAGCCGACTACGGCGCTCGACGTGACCACCCAGATCGAAGTTCTCAAGGCCATCAAGGATGCCATCCAGGACCGCCATATGGCGGCGATCTATGTCTCCCACGATCTCGCCGTGGTGGCCCAGGTGGCGGACCGCATTCTGGTCATGAACGGCGGTGTCGTGGTTGAACAAGGCACGGCGGACGAGATCCTCAACAATCCCCAGGACGACTACACCAAACTGCTGCTGTCGGCTGTGCGCCCGCCGCCCGACGCCAACGCAAAAGCACCTGACGCGGAGGTCGATAAGAACGAGGTGATTCTTCGCATCAATTCGGTCTGCGCCACCTACGAGCGCCCGCCGTTGTTCGGCGCCATCACACGCGAGCAACAGGTTCTTCAGGATATCGACCTGGATGTTCGCTCCCAGGAAGTGCTCGCGGTGGTCGGTGAGTCAGGCTGTGGCAAAAGCACCCTGGCCCGGGTCGTCGCCGGCCTTCATCCGGCGCTGTCCGGCAACATTGAATTCGCCGGCGAGACTTTGCGAGACGGTGTTGCGAAACGCGATCTCGATACCTTGCGAAAAATCCAGATCGTCTTCCAGAGCCCCGACCTGTCGCTCAACCCCGAACATCTTGTCGAGAAATCCCTGGGCCGTCCGCTCGAGCTCTATTTCGACATGACCGCGGGCGAGCGCCGCGACCGGATTGACGAGCTGCTGGAAAGCGTCGGTCTCGACGTCGACTTTGCCGGGCGCTATCCCGGTGAGCTATCGGGCGGTGAGCGCCAGCGGCTTTCCCTGGCCCGCGCCTTCGCCGCCCAGCCGGAACTGGTGCTGTGCGACGAGGTGCTGTCGTCCCTCGACACCGTCGTCGCCGCCTCGGTGCTCGACCTGATGCGCGACCTGCGCCAGAAATTCCAGGTCGCCTACATGTTCATTTCCCATGACCTGTCGACGGTGGCGACCATCGCCGACCGGGTTGCGGTGCTGTATGCCGGGCGCGTGGTCGATATCGGTCCGACCAAGCAGGTGTTCGCCGCGCCGCACCATCCCTATACATCATTGCTGATTGCCTCGGTTCCGGCACTCAAGCTGGATTGGCTCGAAACCACCTTGGAAGGCCACGCGGCCAAGGGCGGCGGCGCCTTTGCCGGTGTCATGCCGCGCGACAGGGCCTGCCCGTTCCGCACCCGCTGCCCGGTTATGATGTCCGGCATTTGCGATGTCGAGCCGCCGCCGGCCCGCCAGGCCGGCAGCGATCACATCATTCATTGCCACCGCGAGATCGACGAACTGGCCACCTGGCAACGGCCCGCCGAAGGCAACGCCTAGCTATTCTGTCGGCACGCCGGCCGCGACCTCGGCGGCGGCGGCAATCGCCGCTTCCTGATGGGGATAGATGTGATGGCGAATGTTTTCTGTATCGTCGATTTCCAGGAACGGATCGACGACCGGCGTTCGCACCCCGGATAATTGCTCGATAATCGCCAGCCCGCAGTAGGGCACGTAGGACGACGAGTAACCGCCCTCGTGGGCGACCACCAAGCGACTGCCGCAAAGCTCGTCGGCCAACGCCATGACACTCCCGGTCATGGCCCGGTAGGCCTCGCTGGAAACCATCATGCGGCCCAGCGGGTCATACATGCTGGCGTCGAGGCCATTGGGAATGATAATCAATTCCGGCTGGTAACGGCGCAGCGCCGGTGCCACTACGCGCTCGATCACCGCTTCATAGGCGCCGTCGCCGCTGCCCGCCGGTAGCGGCACGTTGATATTGAAGCCGTCGCCCGAGCCCTCGCCGGTCTCGTCTCGGCAACCCCTGGAGGTCTCTTGGTGGATGGAGATGGTCAGCACGCCGGGATCATCATAGAAAGCACTTTGAGTGCCGTTACCGAAATGAACATCCCAGTCGACCGTGGCGATACGCTGGATACCGCGCATCGCCCGGGCATGAAGGGCGGCGATGGCGACATTGCCGAACACGCAAAAGCCAATACCCTCGCCCGCTTCCGCGTGATGCCCCGGCGGCCGCACCAGGGCGTAGACGTTGTCCACCGTGCCGTCGAGTACCGCGTCGACGGCTTCGATCACGCCGCCGGCGGCGAGCAGGGCGATTTCGTAGCCACCGGCGCCGAACGGCGTTTCGCGGCCCGCCTCGCCGCCGCCCGCGGCGCTCAGGCGTTTGATCTTTTCCAGATAGTCAGGGGTGTGAAAGCGCAACACCTCGGCTTCGGTGGCCGGGCGCGGTTTGATGGTTGTCAGGTGTTCGGCGAGACCGCTGACCTCCACCAGGTTCTTCAGGCGGCGTTTGGTCTCCGGGTTTTCCACGTGGATTTCCGGTTGTACGTAGGGCCCCGGCGGCGCCCAGCTGGCGGCGCTTCCGGTGTCGTGCCAGAGATACAACTCGTCGAATAAAAAGCCTGTCGTCATCACATCAGTCCTTTTGTCAGGTTGCTTTCCAGCGGCTGGTTTCCGCTCGCATGGCGTCCTTGGGCAAGCGTATCGGATAGCGCTCGCGAATCAAGGCGTCAATCTTGGGTTCGATATATTCAGGATAATGGCTAGACAGCATCTCAGCCGCCCGCTCATGGGCCACCTCAAGCACATCCTTGGCGCCCTGCTCCCGCCATTCGTCCCTGGTGCCCCGGTCGCTGATCTTGGGATAAAGGTACTCGCGCTCCATCAGTTCCAGTGTCTGGTTGTGGCCGAGGTAGTGGCCGGGGCCCTCGGTGGCCTCGCGGATGGCGTCGAACGATAAGGTCTCGTCGGTCACCTCGATGCCGCGGACCAGACGCTGAACGTTGCCCAGCATGTCGTTGTCGATGATCATCGCCTCAAAGGAGCAGCCCATGATGGTCGCCGTCATGCCCGCCGAATGGCCGATCACGTTGGCCCCGGCCAGGGCCGCGGCCGCGACGGTAACGCCCTTCTCGTGGCCCGCCTGATTATCCGGCCACTTGGAATCCGTCATGCCGGCCGAGACTCCCGTTGGCAAATCGTAAAAATTACCGATCTGGGCCGCCGCCGCCGGTGAAAGCGCCGCTACGCAGGTCGGAGACAAAGGGCAGTAATACCATGCAGGCGGGATGGCCGGGATTGACGAAGTTGAGCAGCGCGATAATCGCCAGACCTTCGGCCACGGTCTGCACCAGGGCGCCGGCCAGGGCCGCCGGTGCGGTCGCTCCCGACTGCGGCGCCGGGGCGATGGTAATGGGTGTGCCGGCCCGGGCTACCGCCATGGCGATCTCGGTCTGGGTGTGGCCAAAGGTCAGCGGCGAGACGATGGGACAACTCACCACCGTGCCGAAGGGGCGCTTGCGAAACTTGCCCTCGCCGCCGAGCACCATATCGAACATGGCGTTGACCGGGGCGAGATGATCGACGCTGTTGAGCGGCAGCATGAAGTGCTTCTGGGTTCCCGCCATATTGGCGTAGACCATGCTGACATCGTGCTCGTATTCGTCCTTGAGGTCGGTGGCATAGAGCAGACGGCCATAACGGTGGATGTGCTCAAGCTGATCGACCAGCCGGGCGAAGTCGTAGAGATCGGTAATGGTCGCCGGGCGATAGTCGCGGGACTCGTAGTCGAGCACCGTGACCGCCGCGCCGGAAATGCCGAAATGCATGCGCTGGCCGGTGAGTTCGATATCGTGGCGCGGATCGCGGCCGTGCATGACGAAGCCATGGCAGGCGCTGGCGATGACCTCGTCGACCAGCGCGCGGGGAAAGCAGATACGCCCGTTGTCCGCTTCGCGACAGCCCTTGGACAACATCAACGCGCGGGCCGCCTCGGTGCCGCCGGCAACACCGATCTTCTCGAGCACATCAAGAGCCGTTTGGTGAATGCGTTCCACGTCATGGTCGCTCAAGGGACGATAACGACCACTCGTCAGACCGGGCTCGACAGCTTTGCACGGCGTCGCCGCCAAGCGCTTTTCGCGTCGGCTCTTGCGGCCGCCGCTACGGCCTGTTGGCGCGGCTACCACCGACCGCTTCCCGCCTGCATCACCTCGCGCGGCAGCACGATATTAAAACGCTCGCGAATCCGCGCATCCAGATCCGGATCGATGTGACTGGGGTAGTGATCGCGCAGGGTGTCGCGAACGTAGTCACGCGCCGATTCGACCATGGTCGGGCGTCCCGCCCGTTGCCACTCCGTCGGTGACTTGCGGTCGAACAGGCGGGGGTAACGGTATTCCGTCTCCATCATGGCAAGTGTCTGGGGGTGGCCGAGATAGTGGCGCGGGCCGCCCATGTTGACGTTGGCGATGGCGTCGAGCGACAGAGTTTCGTCGCTAACCTCGATACCGCGGACGATCCGCATGACATTCTCGAGCATGTCATTATCGACCACCAGGCTCTCGTACGAGCAGCCTAGAAGAGCCGCGTGCATGCCGGCGGATTCGTGGATCATGCTGCCGCCGCCGAGACCGGCGACAACCGTCGAATAGGCCTTCTCCATGCCCGACTGGGTATCGGGCAGTTTGGAATCGGTCATGCCGGCGGCAACGCTCGACGGCAGATCGTAAAACGCGGCCATCTGGGCGGACGCCGCCATCAGCACCGCCTGCTCGCCGCCGCCGCCGCTGTTGGCACCGCTACGCAGATCGACGACCATGGTCCACGGGCCGAACGTTACAGGGTGACCCGGCGCCATATGGTTGACGTAAACCAGTCCGGCCAGCGCCTCGGCGACAGTCTGGACCAGAGAGCCGGCCAGGGCCGCCGGCGCCGACGCGCCGGCCTGCGACGCCGATCCGACCATGATCGGCATGCCGCTGCGCAGCGCCGTGTCGAATATCTCGCATGACTCGTCAGCGAACTGCAGGGGCGGCACGCCCCAGCCCTGCAACATGTGGCAGAACGGCCGCTTGGCGAACCGACCCTCGCCGCCGAGCACCATATCGAACATATCGACGATCTTGACCACGTTCTCGGCGGAACTGATAGAACACCCAAGCGGCTTGGTGGTACCGGACACCAGGGCGTAGGCCGTATTGATGTCGAGTTGATCAACCGTCTCCACGTCGCGCGCCACGATGGGCCGGTAGCACCACCTGATGTTATCAAGGGTATCGATCAACCGGGTCACGTCGTAGACGTCGTCGATGGTCGGCTCGCGATACTCGCCGGTCTCGAAGTCGAGCATCTCGACGGCGCCGCCGGCGGTGCCGAAATGTACCGCGCGGGAGCGGATATCAAGGCTGCGCTCATCATCGAGGCCGTGCAGGGTCCAGCTACGGCGCGTCTTGGCCAAGGCGTCTTCGACCAGAGCCGGGGGAATGCAGACGCGGTCGTCGTCGTTCAACCAGCCCCCGGATTCGAGGATCAGTTTAACGCCGGGCGGCAGATCGCCGATGACGCCTAATCCCACATGTTCGAGGACGTGTAGCGCGGACTGGTGAATGCGCTCAACGTCGTGGTCGCTGAGAGGGCGATACTGACCACCGCGAAAGCCCGACAGCGGCAAGCCGCCGGGATTGGCCTTGGTGTCGGCGCGTTTCGCCCGCCGGGCGGCCCGGCCGCCGGATCTTGATGGTTTCGTGGTGCCTACCACCGGCCGCTGCCTACCTGCATTACCTCGCGTGGCAGCAGGATGTCGAAGCGCTCGCGTATGCGCGCATCCAAATCCGGATCGATATGACTGGGGTAGTGATCGCGCAGGGTATCGCGAACGTAGTCACGCGCTGATTCCACCATGGTCGGGCGCCCTGCCCGCTGCCATTCTGCCGGCGATTTGCGGTCGATTAATCGCGGGTAGCGGTATTCGGTCTCCATCATGGCCAGGGTCTGGGGGTGTCCCAGGTAGTGGCGCGGGCCGCCCATGTTGACGTCGGCGATGGCATCGATCGATAAAGTCTCGTCGGTCACCTCAACGCCGCGAATGATGCGCATAACGTTCTCGAGCATGTCGTTGTCGATCACCAGACTTTCGTAGGAACAACCCATGAGAGCCGCGTGCATGCCGGCGGACTCGTGGATCATGCTGCCGCCACCGAG
Source organism: uncultured Alphaproteobacteria bacterium (assembly GCA_964645285.1). Classification (GTDB taxonomy): domain Bacteria; phylum Pseudomonadota; class Alphaproteobacteria; order JAAXGF01; family JAAXGF01; genus JAYZAP01. The sequence goes on along the minus strand of CAZYDR010000082.1, from coordinate 8,285 downwards.
ACCCGCGGTAACAGTGGTGTAAGCCTTTTCCATGCCCGACTGGGTATCCGGCAGTTTGGAATCCGCCATGCCGGCGGCGATGCTGCACGGCAGATCATAGTAGACGCCCATCTGGGCGGCGGCGGCCATCAGCACCGCCTGCTCGCCGCCACCACCGCTGGTCGCCCCGGTACGCAGATCGACAACGAACGGCCACGGCGCGAAGGTCACCGGATGACCAGGCGCCAGCAGGTTGATGTACACCAGCCCGGCCAGCACCTCGGCCACGGTCTGAACCAGGGAGCCGGCCAAAGCCGCCGGCGCCGAGGCGCCGGCCTGGGACGCAGAGGCGACCATGATCGGCATGCCGACGCGCAACGCCGCCTCGACAATGACGCAACGCTCATAGGCGAATTGCAGCGGCGGTACGCCGGAGCCCTGCACCATGTGGCAGAACGGCTTCGCGGCGAACCTGCCTTCGCCACCGGCCACCATATCGAACATGGCGACGACCTTGTCGACGTTCTCGGGCGTGCTGATGGAGAGCCCGAGCGGCTTGGTGGTGCCGGACGCCAGGGAATAGGCGGTGTTGAAATCAAGCTGGTCGACGGTCTCCAGATCGCGAGCCACGATGGGCCGGTAACACCAGCGGATGTTGTCCAGAGTATCAATCAGCCGGGTCACATCGTAGACATCGACAATTTCCGGGTAGCGGTACTCGCCGGTCTCGAAATCAAGCAGTTCGACAGCCCCGCCGGCGGTCCCGAAGTGCACCGCGCGGGAGCGGATATCCAGGCTGCGGCTTTCATCGCGGCCATGGAGTGTCCAGCGCTTGCAAGTCTTCGCGATGCCCTCTTCGACCATGGCCCGAGGGAAACAGATGCGGTTGTCGTCGTTCAACCAGCCGCCGGACTCGAGGATTAGCTTGGCGCCGGGGGGAAACTCACCGATCACCCCCATGCCGACGGTCTCGAGCACCTGGAGCGCGGAGTCGTGAATACGTTCCACGTCATGGTCGCTGAGCGGTTTGTACTGATCGCCGAGGAAACCCGACAGCGGCAAGCCACCGGGATTAGCCTTGGTATCGGCGCGCTTGGCCCGCCGGGCGGCGCGGCCACCGGGTCTTGGTGTCGCAGTCATTATCGTGTTCCTCGTGATTCGAAACCAGTGATCGGCGGATAAGCGTCCGGATCAACAATGACATCGAGCACGGTTGTCCGGTCGGCGGCGAAGGCGGCCTCGACCGCCGGCAGGTAGTCCTCCGGCCGTTCGATGCGCTCGCCGTAAAGGCCGCAGGCCCTGGCGATGGCCGCGTGATCGATGGGGTCGATGTCGACGGCATCCGTATGGCCGCCGTAACGCACCTCCTCCGCATGTTTCTGAAAACCGAGCTGGCTGTTGCTGAGAACGCTGACCACCACATTGAGGTCGTGGCGGCGGGCGGTTTCGAGCTCGGACCAGACATGGGCGAAACCACCGTCGCCGACCAGACAATAGATCGGCGCCTCGGGTCGCGCCAGCTTGGCGCCCATGGCCATGGGCAGGCCCCAGCCGAGCCCTGCCATGCCGCGCGGCGTCAGGAAGCGCATACCCGGCGCCAGGGATCGGAGATTGTTGCAAATCCAGATTGAGGCATAGCTGGCGTCGGCCACCACGATGTGTTCGGGCGTCAGAATCGTCGCCACATCATCCATCATGCGCTCGGGCCGGATCGGTCGCGCGTCCGAACCGGCGAGCGGCGCGACCTCCGTGATGTGTTTGTCCTTGGCCTCGGCAATGGCGGCTTCGACTTGGGGCCGGGCCGCCGCTCGTTTTGAAAGATCATGGCGCGCCAGCGCCTGTGCCAGCGCCTCCAGGGTCGCCTTGGCGTCACCCTGCAACCGCATGGCTTCATAGTTGCGACCGATTTCCTGACCGTCGATGTCGATATGAATATAGCGCGCGCCCTTGGGCAGCAGGGTCCAGCTATCGGTGCCGTTCTGATTAGTGCGATTGCCGACCAGCAGGATGACGTCGGCATTCTCGACCAAGGGCCGCATGAACTTGGTCGCCCCGTTGGTACCCATGTAATAACCGATGACGCCAAGCGACAAGGAATGGCCTTCATCGACGCCGCCCTTGCCCATGGTGGTGGTCGCCACTGGCAAATGGGCCTCCTCCTGGAGATGAGCGAGTTCGGCCGAAGCGCCTGACAGATGGACGCCGCCGCCGGCATATATCAGCGGCCGTTCCGCGGCTGCCAGCAATGCCGCCGCCTCTTCGACCTGAGCTGTCGCGGCCACCGGACGATCGAGAGGAAATTCGCCAAGAGATAACACCCGATCCGATCGCGGCACGCTCGACAGATCGATCATATCCTTGGGGCAAAGCAACACCGCTGGGCCGGGCCGCCCGCTGGCCGCGGCGGTAAACGCCATATCCACGTAATCATCGATACGGGTGATATCATCGACCCGTTTGAGCCATTTGCAGCAGCCCTTGAACAGTTCCAGCTGATCGAGTTCCTGGAAGGCATTACGGTCGGCGTCGCTGCGCGGCACTTCCTGGACCGGGGCTACCACCGGAACCGACGCGTTCAGGGCCTCGGCCAGACCGGCAACCAGCAATGTCGCCGCCGGTCCGTTCTGGCCGGTGACCACCGCCACCCGGCCCGAGATCCGGGAATAGGCGTCGGCCATGACCGCACCGGCGTTCTCGGTGCGGTAGGCGATCTGTTTGATGCCGAAATCGTCGGTGACCAGATAGAACCGGCTGGGAATGCTCTGGCCGAACATAAACCGGACGCCATGGCGATGCAGCGCGCCGATGAAACGTTCCGCGCCCGATGCGTTGGCGATCTCACCACTACTGCCCACTGTCTCCTCCTGGGTACCTCACTTATGCCAAATGCACGGTCGCGCGGGCGGACCGGAGCGTCAATGGAAATGATCAACCGATCTCGATTCACCTTGCAAACAATGTGGTTTGACCAGCCAAATACAGCCAGCCGGAGTGCAATAAAGCTGGACCTAACATCATGACCGCCTTCCCCAACCTGTTCTCGCCTTTGACGATCCGCGGAACCACGTTCCGCAACCGCATTATGTCCACGGGCCACGGCACCTCCATGGCGACCGACGGCACGGTCAACGACCGCCTGCTCGCTTATCACGAAGCGCGGGCCGCCGGCGGCGCCGGGCTGATCGTCACCGAGGTGGCGACGGTTCACGAAACCGCCGAGTACACCGGCCAGCTTCTCAATGCCCGCCAGGACAACTGCATTGCCGGCTATGCCCGGCTCAAAGAGCGCCTTTACGCCCACGACTGCCGGGTATTCGGCCAGGTGTTTCATCCCGGCCGGGCGCGGCGCGCCTCGTTCGACGGCAGCCAGCCCATCGCCTTCGCGCCATCGGCGACGCCCGAGGAAAACTACAAAGTGGCGGTCCACCCCATGACGCCAACGATGATCGAGGATGTCATCGACGCCTACGGCAAGGCTGCCGGGCGCATGGCGCAGGCCGGCCTCGACGGCGTCGAGATCGTCGCCAGCCACGGCTACCTGCCGGCCCAATTTCTCAACCCGCGCATCAACACCCGCGATGACGATTGGGGCGGCAGCTTCGAGAACCGCTTGCGCTTTCTCAAAGACATCATCACCGTGCTACGTTCGGCGGTCGGCAGCGAGACAATCGTCGGCATGCGTATATCCGGTGACGAGGAAGACGTCTTTGGCCTCACCGGAGAGGACATCTACGAGGTCTGCCGTGCTCTCGATGGTGATGACGACGGCCTCGATTATTTCAATATCACCGCCGGCTCGATCGCTGGGCTCGGCTCGTCCGTCCATGTAGTGCCGCCCATGGCGATTGAGACCGGCTACACCGCGCCGCTGGCGGCGGCCATCAAGGCCATGGTCTCGAAGCCGGTGTTCGTCGCCGGACGCATCAACCAGCCGCAAATCGCTGAACAGGTGCTGAGCAGCGGCCAGGCCGACATGTGCGGCATGACCCGGGCCATGATCACCGACCCGGAAATGGCCAACAAGGCCCGCGCAGGCCGCACCGACGACATTCGCGCCTGCATCGGCTGCAACCAGGCCTGCATCGGCCATATGCAAAGCTTCTATCCGATCTCCTGCGTTCAACGCCCCGAAACCGGCCGCGAGCTGGATTTCGGCACCCGCGCGAAGGTCGCCGCGCCCCGGCGCATTCTGGTCGCCGGCGGCGGCCCCGCCGGCATGAAGGCCGCCGCCGTCGCCGCCGAACGGGGCCACGATGTCACCTTGCATGAAGGCGGCAAACGGCTTGGTGGTCAGGCCCTGCTCGCCCAACTGCTGCCCGGCCGAGCCGAGTTCGGCGGTATCGTCACCAACCTCAGCCGCGACATGGAACTGGCCGGGGTCAAGGTCGTGACCAACAGCCATGTGGACCGCGCCATGGTCGAACGCGAGGCCCCCGACACGGTCATTGTCGCCACCGGCGCCCGGCCCTACCGGCCGCCCGTAGAGGGCCAGGACCAAGGCCAAGTGGTCGATGCCTGGAGCGTTATCCGCGACGAAGCCAATGTGGGCGCCAGCGTCGTCATCGCCGATTGGCGCGGCGACTGGCTCGGCCTTGGCCTGGCCGAGAAGCTGACCCGCACCGGCTGTCAGGTGCGCCTTGCCGTCAACGGCACCCACGCCGGCCTGAGCATCCAGAAATACGTCCGCGACATGTGGGTCGGCACCCTGCACAAGCTCGGCGTCGAAATCATCCCCTACGCCCGGCTCCATGGCATCGATGCCGATACGGTCTATCTCCAGCACACCACGTCGGGCGAACCGATCATCTGCAACAATGTCGATACCCTGGTGGCGTCGCTCGGCCACGAGGCGGTCAGCGAACTGCAGTTCGGCCTCGAAGGGTGGGACGGCGAAACCCACCTGATCGGCGACTGCTACGCCCCGCGCACCTGCGAAGAAGCGGTGCTTGAGGGACTCAGGGCCGGCTCGGCGGTGTAGCTAGCGCCACACGTCGTCAAGCGCGTCGTAGGCGCCAACCCGCAAATCCGACAACGCGGCGATAAGGCGCTGCTTGGCGACCTTGCCCGTGGGGGTGCGGGGAAAATCGCCGTCTATGTAGGCGATGTAGCGCGGCAGCTTGAAGACCGCCAGGTGCTGTTTGCAATGGTCGAGGATGGTCTGGGGTGGGATGTCGTCCGGGCTGGTGCCTTCGGGCAGGCGGATGCAGGCCTTGACCTCCTCGCCGCGTATTTCGTCGGGCACGGGAATGACGGCGGATTCGCCGATGCCGTCGATTTCGTTCAACACCGCTTCGACCTCGCGGGCGGCGACGTTCTCGCCCGACCGTTTGACCATCTCCTTCATGCGTCCGACGATGAAGAAGTAGCCGTCGTCGTCCTGGCGGACGACATCGCCGGTGCGGAACCAGGCGCCGCGAAAAACTTCGGCATTGGCGGCAGGACGCTTGTAATACGCCCACAGAATGCCCGGCCCGGTGACCCATAGTTCGCCGGTCTCGCCGCGCGGCAGCTCAACGCCGGCCTCGTCGACCACCTTCAACTGGCGGTCCAGAATGGCCATGCCGCAGGTCCGCTCGAAGTTCTTCTCGCCGGCGTTAATCGGCGTAATCGTGGCGGTGCCGATCTCGGTCATGCCGTAGCCGTCGCGGGCGCGAAAACCGAACCGTTCCTCGGCCGCGCGCTTCGATTCCGGCCGCCAGCCGAAGGCGTAGACGTACTCGACCACCAGTTCCTTGTCGACCGGCGACGGTGGGAAGGCCTTGAGCGCCAGTTCGGGAAAGGCGCAGGCGTGGATTCGGTAGTCGCGCAGCCAGTCGAAGAAGCTGGTCATACTCATGCGCCGCGCCACATAGGCGGTAGCGCCCAGAAAAAACGACGACAGGATCTGCCACATGCCGTCCATGTAGAAGAACGGCGCCCAGACCAGCACGTTGCGGATGTTGTGATCGTCGCCCCGGGTCACCGCCAGGGAATAGCCGGTGCGTATCCAGTAGTCATGGGTCAGCATGCAGCCCTTGGGAAAGCCGGTGGTCCCCGAGGTGTACTGGATGTTGAGCAGGTCGGACCCGGCCACCGCTACCGGCGGCTCGAAGGGATGGCTGCCCCGGGCGACCAGGGCGGCCCAGTCGTGGCGCTCACCCGTCGCCGCGCCGACAACGATGACGTTGGCTTCGCCCAACATGACGGGACGCTCGGCCATGGCCTCGAGTACGGAAAGATAGCTCTCTTCAATGATGATGTACTGCGTGTCGGAATCGTTAAGCACGAAGGCCAGTTCCGTGGCCGTGTAGCGGGTGTTGATAGGCACCATGACGGCGCCGAGGCGGCCGATGGCGGTCCAGGCGATCATGGTCTCGGGCGTATTCGGCAGCATCACCGCCACGTGCGTGCCCTTGCGAACGCCCAAGGGGCCCAGCGCCGAGGCCAGCCGGTCCGCTTGTTCGTCAAGTCCGCGAAAGCTCAGGCTGCGATCATCCTGGAACCAATTGGCGGCAACCTGGTCGTCCAGGGTCGCGGCCCGCTCACGGACCAGTTCGCCAAGGGTCGCCGGCGGGGCCGCCGCATCCCAGGCCCGCTGGATCGCCTCGACCTCGCGAAGGTCGGCCCGTTCACCGGTCATCGCCTAGTCCTTGTCGGCAAGCGGTGGCTTGGTATCAAACGCCATCCGTTGCAGGCGATAGAGCCGGGCGGTGAAGGCGCGGGCGTCGGCCGCGCTCATTTCGCTTGCGCGGTAGAACGCTTCCATTTCCGTGCGCACGGCGAGCGGTGGATGGGCAGCAATGTTCTCGGCCACTTCCAAAGCCCGCGCCTCGAGGGTCACGCTGTCGGCGACCACCTCGTTGACGATGTGATGCTCAAACGCCTGGCGGGCGTCGAATGACTCCCCGGTGAGAAGCATCCACATGGCCGAGGTCGGCGGGATCATTCGCGACAGGCGCATGACACCACCGGCGCCGCCCATGCCATAGGCGATTTCCGGCAGGCCGAACTTGGCATTTTCCGAGGCGATGCGCAGGTCGGTGAGGTGCATCAGGTAGATGAACCCCTGGCCCAGGCAATGGCCGTTGATGGCGCCGACGATGGGTTTGAAGCGGGTCAGGTTCAGCACCTCGCTCTCCCAGCCGGGATAATCCAGGTCCTCGCCGTCGTGGCGGGCGCCCAGCTCGCGCTCCACCCGCTCGGCCAAAGTACGCTCGACCCGAGGCGTCTTGATGTCGTCGCCGGCGCAGAACGCGCGGTCGCCGGTCGCCGACCACACCGCCACATGAACCGAATCATCGGCCACGAAGTCCTTGAGAATCTTATGGAAGTCCTTGTGCAGCACCGGGGTGAAAACGTTGACCGGGGGATTATCCATGACGATCCGGGCAATCGTGTTTTCTTTGGTGTAATGAAGGGGCATGGTGGTCCGCCATTATGAAGGATGATGGCGATGTTAGAGAATTTTACAAAGGGATGAAAGACGATGATCGATCTTACTGGCAAAGTGGTTCTGGTAACCGGCGGCTCGCGCGGCATCGGCGCCGCCACCGTGCGGCAAATTGTCGCCACCGGCGGCGAGGCGATCATCCACTACGGCGCCAACGAGCAGGCGGCGCGCGCCCTGGCCCGGGAAGTCGGCGAGGACAATGTCCATATCTGCCAGGCCGACATGCTGTCGGCGCCGTCCGACCAGCA
>CAZYDR010000082.1:0-619 GCA_964645285.1 uncultured Alphaproteobacteria bacterium | reverse complement strand
CGGCGCCGGAAACTGAGGCCTTATGGGATGACGCCGTGGCTTGGCGCGGCCGCGTCGACGTGCTGGTCAACAACGCCGGAGTCTATGAAAAGTGCCTGCTGGATCAGGACCTGGACGACTGGCTGGCGGGCTGGGAACGCAGCATGCGCATCAACCTGACGTCGGCGGCCCAGCTATGCCGCCGCGCGGTCGAGCATTTCACGGCGCGCGGCGGCGGCATCGTCGTCAACGTGGCGAGCCGCGCCGCCCACAACGGCGACGATATCGAGCACCTGCAATACGGCGCATCCAAGGCCGGCATGCTGGCGCTCAACCGGACCATCGCGCGCAAATGCGCCAAGGACGGTATTCTCGCCTACGGCATCGCGCCGGGCTTCGTTCACACCGACATGGTCCAACCGGTGATCGACGAGCGCGGCGCGGACGCCATGGCCGCCCTATACCCCACGGGACTCATGACCACGCCGGAAGAAGTCGCCAGCGTCATCCTGTTCTGCGCCAGCGGCCTGTCGCCGCAAACCACCGGCAACACCATCGACATCTGCGGCGGCGCCGAGGTACGCTGACCTGTCCTGCCCCCCTATAACTGGTCCACATAATTGATGATATTCAACGAAGG
>CAZYDR010000081.1:913-16788 GCA_964645285.1 uncultured Alphaproteobacteria bacterium | reverse complement strand
CTGCTCCACGTCTTCACCGAGATAGCTTTCGGCGGTTTCCTTCATCTTCTGCAGAATAAACGCCGACATCTGGCTCGGACTGTAGGATTCGCCCCGGGTCTCGACCCAGGCGTCGCCGTTGTCGGCCTTGACGATGTTGTAGGGCACCAGGCCCTTGTCTTTCTTGGTCAGGGGATCGTCAAAGCTACGGCCGATCAGCCGTTTGATGGCGAACAAGGTGTTTTCCGGATTGGTCACCGCCTGGCGCTTGGCCGACTGGCCGACCAGGCGCTCGTTGTCCTCGGCAAACGCCACCATGGACGGCGTGGTGCGCGCGCCCTCGGCGTTCTCAATGACGCGAGGCTCCTGGCCTTCCATAACCGAGACGCAGCTGTTGGTGGTTCCGAGGTCGATTCCGATTACCTTGCTCATGGTCTTCCCTTCAAATCCTGGCCGTCAAATTCTGGCCTTACATCCTAGCCTTGCTTGTTTGTTTTGCCCTATTCGGCCCTCTGGCCGGTACCCTGTCGCTCAATGCACGGTATTTTAGGACAACGCGGGGTATATAAGGACCGGACCCGGCGCCCGCAACCCCGCGGCGTGAATTCCCGCCTTCTACGCCTTGGTGTCGACATGAGGTCTGGTGTAATTATCGCCATCACCATCGTCACCATCGTCGCCCTTGGCAACGCCGACCATGGCCGGACGCAACAGGCGGTCGGCGATGACGTAGCCCGGCTGCATGACATTGACCACGGTTCCCGCCGGCTGGCCGCTGTCAGCGACCTCGAACATGGCCTGATGAAAATTATGATCGAATTTTTCGCCCTCCGGGTCGATCCGGCTGATCTTGTTGCGCTCGAACACGTTGAGAAGCTCGCGCTCGGTCATTTCGATGCCGGATATGAGGCCGCCAAGGCTTTCGTCGGCCCGGTTGTCGTCGGTCAGGCTGTCGAGGGCCCGGCGTAGATTGTCGGCCACGGACAATAGATCTCGGGCAAAGCCGGTGACCGCGTATTTGCCGGTTTCCTCGCGCTCGCGGGTGGTCCGGCGGCGCAGGTTCTCGGTTTCCGCCACGGCCCGCAGCAGCTTGTCGTTGAGCTCGGCAACCTCGTCGTCAAGGCGTTCGATTGCGTCCTCCGGGGTATCGGCTATCTCCAAAGGTTCCTCGGCGGCGAACGCCTGGACCACGTTATCGTCCTCGGGCGCCTCGGGCGCGGCCTCCTCGGTGACTTCGTCTGGGGCCGTATCCTGTGTCGACTCTGGGGTCGCGGGTCTTTTCTCGTCCTGGTTCATTCAGCTTTTCCGATGATTGTGTTACCTATCCCAACAGGCGGCCAACGACTTTCGCCGTGTAGTCGACCATGGGAATAATGCGGGCATAGTTGAGGTGGGTCGGGCCAATAACGCCAACGGCACCGACGAAATTAGCGGATTCGCCGGACATCGGCGCCAGCACCATGGAGGAGCCGGCAAGGCCGAATTCGGTGTTCTCGGCGCCGATGAAGATTTTGACGCCGTCGGCGCCGCTGGCGAGTTCGAGCAGGCGCATGAGGTCCTTGCGGGTATCAAGTAGTTCGAACAGCCGGCGGATGCGTTCGAGGTCGTCGACCGCGGTGACATCGTTGAGCAGGTTGCCTTGGCCACGAACAATGAGGATACCATCCTCGTCATCGCCGGCCCAGGTCGCCAGCCCGGCCTCGACCACCCGCTCGGTCAAAGTGTCGAGCTGGGCGGTGTGCTGGCTGAGCTCATCTTGAACCCGCTGGCGGGCCTCTTCCAGGGTGCGGCCGGTCACCCGCGAATTGAGGTAATTGGTTGCTTCGACCATGGTCGAAGGGGTCATGCCGGCGGGCAGGTCGATGACCCGGTTCTCCACCATGCCGCTCTCGGTGACCATGACCACCAGGGCCCGGCCCGGCGACAGGGGCACGAACTCGACATATTTAAGCGGCGCTTCGGTTTTGGGCGCCAGGACCACGCCGGCGCAGCTTGAAAGGCCCGACAGCAACGTGGTGGCCTCGCCGAGCATGTCTTCGAAATTGCGCCCGGCGCCGTCGCACTGACCGTCGATAGCCGAGCGTTCCTCGGGCGAAATATTGCCGACTTCGAGCAAGCCGTCGACGAACAGGCGCAAGCCGGATTCCGTGGGCAGGCGGCCGGCCGAGATGTGCGGTGCGTAAAGCAGCCCGGCCTCTTCCAGGTCGGCCATGACATTGCGGATGGTTGCCGGCGACAACAGCGAGTTGAGACGCCGCGACAAAGTGCGCGAGCCAATGGGCTCGCCGGTGTCGACGTAGGCCTCGACGATATGGCGCAGAATCGCCTGCGAACGCTCGTTGATTTCGTTTATCAGAACCATGGGTTCGGTGTGCCGGCCAAATTTGTCGCTTGCGGGGGAAATGTAGTAATCGCACGAGCGTGCGTCAACGGCGCTCGACACGACCTTTGACGGCAACCGTGTTGCGCGTTAGCTTCCCGGCGCCAACAAACCCATACCTATGAGGACCACTATGCGCCCATCCGGCCGCGCCGTCAGCGAAATGCGCCCCGTCAGTTTTGAAACCGGTTTCGCCAAGCATGCCGAGGGCTCCTGCCTGGTGCGCTTTGGCGATACCCATGTGCTGTGCACTGCCAGCGTCGACGAGCGGGTGCCGCCGTGGATGCGCGGTTCCGGACGCGGTTGGGTGACCGCCGAGTACGGCATGCTGCCGCGCTCGACCCACACCCGCACCGACCGCGAGGCGGCGCGGGGCAAGCAATCGGGCCGGACCCAGGAGATTCAGCGCCTGATCGGCCGCTCGCTCCGGGCGGTGACCAAGCTCAGCGCCGTGGGCGAGCGCCAGGTGCGCCTCGACTGCGATGTGCTCCAGGCCGACGGCGGCACCCGCACGGCGGCCATCACCGGCAGCTATGTGGCGCTGCACATGGCCTTCACGGGTCTGATGGAACGGGGCCTGCTCAAGGCCCACCCGCTGATCAATCAGGTCGCCGCGGTGTCCTGTGGCCTCTACAAGGGCGAAGCGGTGTGCGACCTGGACTACGCCGAGGATTCCAACGCCGAGGCGGACGCCAACTTCGTTCTCACCGGCAGCGGCGGCATTGTCGAGATTCAGGGTACCGCCGAAGACGAGCCCTTCGCCCGCCAGCGTATCATTGACCTGCTCGACCTGGCCGAGAGCGCCATTTTCGACCTGACCGCCCTGCAACGGCAGACTCTTGGTATCGACTAGACCGATGGCGCGGCGATTCACCGGCGAGCGGCTGGTCATCGCCAGCCACAATGCCGGTAAACTGCGCGAGATTGCGGCGTTGATGGCGCCGTTCGGGGTTGACACCGAAGGCGCCGCCGCCCTGGGCCTGCCCGAGCCCGAAGAGACCGGCGCCACTTTCGTGAAAAATGCCGAGATCAAGGCCCGCACGGCGGCCCTGGCCACCGGCGACCCGGCCCTGTCGGATGATTCCGGACTGGTGGTAGCGGCGCTCGGCGGCGCGCCGGGCATTCATTCGGCACGCTGGGCGGAAACCGGCCGACAAAATGGGCTGGCCGGCCGCGACTTCACCGCCGCCATGGCCAAAGTCGAGGCCGAGCTAGGTGACAATCCGGACCGCCGGGCCCATTTCACTGCCGCCCTCAGCCTAGCCTGGCCCGACGGCCATTGCGAAAGCTTCGAAGGCCAGGTCCACGGCGCCTTGGTGTTTCCGGCGCGCGGCGCCCATGGCTTTGGCTACGACCCGATCTTTCAGCCGAGCGATTATGACATCACCTTCGGCGAAATGGACCCGGAAGAAAAACACGCCATCAGCCACCGGGCCGTGGCCTTCGCGCAATTGATCGAGGCCTGTTTCGGCGCGCCGCCATGACAGACGACGCTCTTCTGACTGAAGATGGCGGCTTCGGGGTCTATGTACACTGGCCGTTCTGCCAGTCCAAATGCCCTTACTGCGATTTCAACAGCCATGTACGCGAACAGATCGACGAAACCCGGTTCGCCGCCGCCCTCTGCGCCGAGATTGACCATTTTGCCGCCGAGACCGGGGGCCGAATAGTCACCAGCGTGTTTTTCGGCGGTGGCACGCCGTCGCTCATGACGCCCGAGACGATCGCCTTGGTCATCGACCGGATCCGGCGCAGCTGGAGCCTCGCCAATGACGTGGAGATTACCCTTGAGGCAAACCCGTCCTCGGCCGAGGCGGGGCGCTTCAAAGGCTACCGCGACGCCGGGGTCAACCGTTTGTCCCTCGGGATACAGGCTCTCGATGATGACGCCCTGACATTCCTCGGCCGGGCCCATGACACGGCCCAGGCCCGGGCCGCTCTGACCATGGCCCAGGCGACGTTCTCGCGCTTCTCCTTTGACATGATCTACGCCCGGCCGCGTCATACCACCGCTGACTGGCTGGCCGAGCTCCACGAGGCATTGGCGCTTGGCGGCGACCACCTGTCGCTCTATCAACTCACCCTCGAGCCCGGTACCCCGTTCCACGCCCGCGCCGCCCGGGGCGAGCTGGTGGTGCCCGACAGCGACGCGGCGGCGGCGCTCTTTGAGGCCACCCAGGAGGCGCTGGAATTAGTCGGGCTGGCGGCCTACGAAATCTCCAACCACGCCCGGCCCGGCGCTCAGTCGCGCCACAACCTGACCTACTGGCGCAGCGGCGACTATCTGGGTATCGGCCCCGGCGCCCATGGCCGCCTTACCGTGGACCGCAAAACTACCGCCCTGCGCCAACGCCGCACCCCCGGGGCCTGGCTCAAGGATGTCGAGACCAGGGGCCACGGCACCACGGAGCGGGAGGTGATCGAGCTCGACGCCCGCGCCGCCGAAGTGCTGATGATGGGCCTGCGCCTCACTGAAGGCGTCCCCCTGGCGCGCATCAAGGCCCGCGCCGGCCTGGAATTTGATGAGGTGGTGTCTGCCGACCGGCTGGCGCCGCTGGTCGATGGCGGCCTGTTATCGCTAACGGGCGGCCATCTCCGCGCCACCGCCGCCGGCTGCCGCGTCCTCGACTCGGTACTGGCGGCGCTATTGGCCTGACAAGTGGACTACCAGCGCCCGCAGCTCGCCCGCATGGCGTCGCGGGGCAGAGCGATGGGAAACCGCTCGCGGAGCTTGGCGTCGGTGGCATCGTCGATGTAGTCGGGATAGTGGCTCGATAGGATCTCGCGCACCCGTTCCCGCGCCGCATCGCGAATATCGGGTGCGCCTTTCTCGGCCCACTCGTCGGGCGATGAGCGATCGCCGATATCGGGGTAAAGATATTCGGTTACCATGAGGTCGAGGGTCTGGGCGTGCCCGAGGTAATGTCCCGGCCCATCGACGGCCTCGGCGATGACTTCATAGGACAGGGTCTCATCGGTGACTTCGATACCGCGAAGCGCCCGCTGTATACAGCCCAGCATATCGTTATCGATGACCATGGCCTCGAACGAGCAGGCCATCAGACTACCCAGCATGCCCGGCGCCTCGGCCACCATGTTGGCGCCGGCGAGGGCAGCGAGGGCATTGGTCACACCTTTCTCGTAGCCCGCCTGATTGTCGCAGGCCTTCGAATCGGTCATGCCGGCGCCGACGCTGGAGGGCAGGTCGTAGAAATTGGCAATCTGCGCCGCCGCTGCATTTAGCACCGCCTCTTCGCCGCCGCCGGAGAAGGCGCCGGTTCGCAGATCCGAGACGAAGGGCCAATTGCCAAAAAATAACCGGGTGACCGGGATAGACCAGATTGACAAGCAGCAGCCCGGCCAGGGTTTCGGCGGTCGATTGCACCAGGGTGCCGGCCAGGGCGGCCGGCGACGTGGCGCCCGCCTGGGGCGCCATGACGATGCTGGCCACGCCGCCCATGCGCGCCGTCTCAAGGCAGCTGAGGCTGTTGTCGTCGCCGTATCCCAGGGGCGAGACCACCGGGCAGCCGCCCGACGAGATGAAGGGGTGCTTGCGGAACGCGTCCTCGCCACCGGCGATATCGTAAAGCATGGCGGTACCCGTCCTCGACGTGCTCGCCGTTGCTGAAGCCGATGAAGCTGTGCTTCGCGGTGCCCGAGACGCAGGCGTAGACGGCGCCGAGATCCTGCTCCCGCACACTCTCGATGTTGGTCGGCACCGCCACGCTTGAGAAGATATGAATGTGCTCAAGACGGTCGGCGAGGCGCGTCAGGTCATAAAGATCAACGACGGTTGAGGGGCGATATTAGCCGGTCTCGAAGTCGGGCACGGTGACGGCTTCGCCGCCGGTGGCGAAGTGTACCCGCGTCGAGCTCAAATCGCAGTCGTACCGGGGGTCACGGGCCTCAAGAACGAAGCCGCGGGCGGCGTCGGCGACGACATCCTCGACCAGGCCTCGCGGGAAATGCAGCCGGCCCTTGTCGTCGATGGTACAGCCCCGTGCCAGCGCGTGGTCGCGAAGAATAGGCCGGGGGTTGGCCATGCCGAGATTTTCCAGCACATCGAGCGCGGTCGCGTGAATTCTCTCGATATCGCTGGTCGCGAGCGGCTTATAGGCGCCGCCCATGAGGCCCGGCTCGACAGCCCGGCTCGGTTGTTCTTCGAGGCGCTGGGCGCGCCGCGCCTTGCGGCCGCGCCTACGCTGCTGAGAAACTATCTGATCCATGTGAATGCTTTCCCGCGTCTGACACTGGTCAACCGATGCATCATGCGGGGTTCGGCCACCAAAGAGATATAATCTAGGTTGCGTCTCCTCAGGCGCTGATTGGCGCGCGCTCCCTAGAACCCGGCGAAACTGTCCGGGGCCTCGCCGACCACCACCGGGCCTTCGGCGGTGACTTCGAGCACGGCGAGACCGCGCTGGTTGCCGCCGTCGGCGGTGAAGCGGATGATGCCGTCGACGCCCCGGAAGCCGCCCGCCGAGGTCAGGGTTTCGGCCGTGAAGCCACGGCCATCGGGCAGCCGCGCCAGGGCCCCGGCCAGGGCCACCGCGTCATAGGCCAGGGTCGCGAGACGCCGCGGGACATAGCCGAAGGTCTCCGCGAAGCGGGTCTCGAAATCGACCCGGGCAGCCGGCGGCGCGGCGGCATACCAACCGCCATGGAGCGCCGGTTCGCTGGCCAGGTTGGCGGTTTCCCACTGGTTGGTGCCGAGCAGGCGAACGTGGGGGCTGTCGATGTCATAGTAGGGAAACAGCGGTGCGATGGTCAACAGCTTGGCGCCGCCCTCGGGCAGCAACACCGCCTCGAAGCCGGTGGCGCCCAGGGTATCGATATCCTGGAGCGCGGCCAGGGCGGCCCGGCCGGCGTCACTGTCGATGGCCATGAGCCGCTGGCGTTCGCTCAACAGAGCGGCGCGGCGCACGTCGTAATTGGCCATAAAACGGACGACGCTTTCCACATCGGAGGCAGCCCGCACTTCGGACGGGTAGAACACCGGCTCGACCAGCAATACACCCTGGCGGCGGGTCGCCTCGGTAACCGCCCGGACCATGGTCTCACCGTAGATGCTCGACGGCGCCAGGGCGGTGAACCAGTTGAGGCCGCGGCCGGCGGCAAAGCTGACTACCCGGTCGACCTGCTGAGCCGGCAGGAAGCCCATGAGATAAACCCCGGGCCGGGCCACGCCACGGTCCGACGAGAAGGCGATGACATTGACCCCGGAGGCCTGGGCCAGGGGCGTCATGGCAGCCACGGAGGCGGAGAACAACGGTCCGACTATAAGGCGGGCGCCGTCGCCCAGGGCCTGGCTGGCGGCCTCGGCGGCGCCTTCAGGGGTGCCGCCGGTGTCGCGTGGCAATAACACAACGTCCTGATTGCCGACATCGAACAGGGCCAGTTGGGCGGCGTCGAACAGGGCCTTGCCAAGTTCGGCCGAGGGGCCCGACAGGGGCAACAGCAGGCCCACGGAGACCGGTCCCGGCGGCAAGGCGAAGGTTGGCGACGGCGCCATTTCTTCGATCTGTTCGCTGGACTCAAGGGGCGTCACATCTTCAATCACCAACACCGGCACGATGGGTTCGGCAATCATCGCCTCGGTGACTGGTTCAGGCGGCACGGTGACGGTCGCCTCGGGCGGCGGTGTTGCGTCAACCGTTGCTGTGCTCGACAATGGCTTCTGCGGCTGGCACCCGGCCACGACCACGAACAAGGCGAGCAACCATTGCGCAAGCCAAGAGCGCGTTGACGAAGGCGAAGACGGCTGATGAGGCAAATGCACGGCCCGTTAACCTGATGTCCGAAATTTCATGAACGACAGCCACCAGCGTAGTCAGGGCGGCGGCCGAAGTAAACGTCACGGCGATACGGCGGCCCCGGAGGGCGCCCTGGAGGCCGGGCTCTATGTGGTGGCGACGCCCATCGGCAACGCATCCGACATCTCCCTGCGCGCCCTCCGGGTGTTGGCCGGCGCCCAGGTGGTGGCCTGCGAGGATACCCGCACCACCGGCAAGCTATTGGCAATCCACGGCATCAAGGCCCGGCTCACCGCCTATCACGAACACAATGCCGAGCGCGCCCGCCCAGCCCTGCTCGCCCGGCTCGGCCGGGGCGCGGCGGTGGCCCTGGTCTCGGACGCCGGCACGCCGCTGATTTCGGACCCCGGCTACAAGCTGGTAGCTGAGGCCCGTGACGCTGGTTTTACGGTAACCCCGGTGCCCGGCGCGTCGTCACCCATCGCGGCCCTGAGCATCGCCGGCCTGCCCACGGACCGGTTTATGTTCGCCGGTTTCCTGCCCAACCGGGGGGGCCCGCGCAAGCGCGCCATTGAGGATCTGGCTTTGATCCCGGCAACCCTGGTGCTGCTCGAGTCGCCGCGTCGGCTGGCCGCCTGCCTGGATGATCTGGCGGCCGTGCTGGGACCGCGTCAGGCGGCGGTGACCCGGGAGTTGACCAAGCGCTTCGAAGAGGTCCGCCGGGGCGGCCTCTACGACCTGGCCGCCCACTACAACGAGACCGGGCCGCCCAGGGGTGAAATCGTCATGGTCATCGCGCCGCCGGATACCGCCGGTGACGCCGACCTCGATCCGGCGGCCATCGATGCCCTGTTGCGCCGCGCCCTGGAGACCCTGTCGCTGCGTGATGCCGCCGCATCGGTGGCGGCGGATACCGGACTGCCGCGACGCCAGCTTTACAACCGCGCCCTCGAACTGAAGTCCAACCTTTGAACATGGCCAGCCCTTGAACATGGCCAACGCGTGACCACGGATAAACGGCGCCGGGCCTACCGGTTCGGTCATTGGGCCGAGACCCTGTGCGTCTGGTGGCTGCGTCTTGGTGGTTATCGGGTGCTGGCGCGGCGCTACAAGACACCGGTAGGGGAAATCGACATCGTCGCCCGGCGCGGCGCCACCCTGGCCTTTATCGAGGTCAAGGCGCGCCACCATACCGCCAGGAACGATGGCGGCGAGGTCCTGACCACGCGTCAGCGCGGCCGCATCATCCGCGCCGCCGAGGCCTTCGTCGCCCGCCAGCGGAACCTCGGCCACTGCGCCATGCGCTTCGACCTCATGGCCGTTGCGCCGTGGCGGCCGGGGTAACGGATTAGTTTTATCAATGAATCCCGGTCGTGTATCATAACGGTCGCCCGATTCGCACCCCTGCCCGAGATGGAGACAGGTGCCCATGACCGCCCGCCGCCGCATACTTCCCAGCCTTGCCTTGCTCGCCGTAATGGCCTTGTCCCTGCCTGCCTGCACCTCCGGCCCGGTGGTCGGCGGCGTCGCCACCGTGGGGGTTACCGTTGCCCAGGAACGCTCGGCCGGAGACGCCGTCGATGACGGCGTCATCACCTTCGTCATCAACGAGCGGCTGCTGAATTTCCACGTCGACCTGTTCCAGGCGGTCGGTGTCGAGGTTTATGAGGGCCGGGTGCTGCTGACCGGCAGCGTGCCAAAGCCGGATGACCGCATCGAAGCGGTGCGCATCGCCTGGCTGGCCGACGGGGTGACCGAGGTGCTCAACGAGATTCAGGTCACCGACCGGGGCGGTCTGGTGGATTACGCCCACGACACCTGGATCACCACCCAGCTGCGCAGCAAGCTGTTGCTCGACAAGGACGTGCGGGCCATCAACTTCAACGTGGAGACGGTCAACGGCGTGGTTTACCTCATCGGCATCGCCCAGGACCAGGCCGAATTGGAGCGGGTGACCAACCACGCCCGGACCATCACCAACGTGGTCAAGGTGGTGAGCCACGCCCGGCTCAAGGATGATCCTGTCAATTAGGACCGACCGGTTGATGCTGCCGCCTGACCGGGAAATTTGAGAATGGAAGTTCAGTCATGAGTCTGGCCGTCGCCGTCCAGATGGACCCCATGGAGCCCATGAATATCGGCGCGGACTCGAGCTTCGCGCTGATCCTCGAGGCCCAGTCCCGGGGCTATTCCGTGCATCATTATCTACCGCGCGAGCTGGCCTTCGAGAGCGGTCGGGCCGGCGAGAATAGGCGGGTCTTTGCCACCGCCCGGCCCCTCACCGTACGCCGCGAGACCGGCAATCACTACACCATGGCGGCGCCCGAGGTCATCGACCTCGCCGACATGGACGTGGTGTTGCTGCGCCAGGACCCGCCGTTCGACATGTCCTACATCACCACCACCCACCTGCTCGAACACGTCCATCCCAAGACCCTGGTGGTCAACGACCCGGCCGAGGTGCGCAACGCGCCGGAGAAGCTGTTCGTGGCCAATTTCGGCGACCTCATGCCGCCGACCATGATTACCTCGGACCCGACCCTGGTCTATGATTTTCGCGCCGAGCACAAAGACATCATCCTCAAACCGCTCTACGGCAACGGCGGCACCGGGGTGTTCCACGTGACGCCCGAGGACGAAAACCTGTCGTCGCTGCTGGAAATGTTCTCCGAGCACTACCGCGAGCCGATCATCGTCCAGCGCTACCTACCCGAGGTCCGGGCCGGCGACAAGCGCATCATCCTGATCGACGGCGAGGCCGCCGGGGTCATCAACCGGGTGCCGGCCGACGGCGAGGCCCGGGCCAACATGCATGTCGGCGCCCGGCCGCTCAAGTCGGAGCTCAACAAGCGCGACCGCGAGATCTGCGATACCATTGGCCCGGCGCTGAAAGAGCGCGGCATGATCTTCGTCGGCATCGACGTGATCGGCGACTACCTGACCGAAATCAACGTCACCTCGCCCACCGGCCTCCAGGAAATCGACCGCTACGACGGGGTCAATCTGGAGGGGCAGATCTGGGACGCGATTGAAGGGAAGCTTTAGGCGTTAGACGAGCCGCCTAGTAAAACCGCTCCTCGTCGAATTCGTCCTCGTACATGGCGTAGACCTTGCGGAAGGTTTCGTGGACTTCCCAGGTGATGGTCTGGCCGAATTCGATGAAGAAGTGATCGCCCGCCTTAAGCTCAATCGATTCGCCGGTCGCCTCGTTGGTCAGAGTGGCGCGGCCGGCCAGCACGTGGCCGCTTTCGGTGCCGGGATAGGGCTCGATGAACTTGGCCGGCTCGCATTGCCAGACGCCGACGCTGTAACGTTTCTTGGGGTCGCGGAACAGCACCTTGCCACGGTGATCGACAGCGCCCGAGATGGTGTCCTCGGGCGGGAAGTCGGGCCACGGATCGAGGGCCGGATCGTCGCCGGTACCCGAGAATACGGTGAGGGTGGGTTTGGCCTCGGCTTCGGCCTGTTGTGCAATTGCCATGTGTCTTTTCTCCTAAGGTTAAAGTCCTAACTTGACGTCCTCGAAAATCGCTACCCAACGGTCCCTGACGGTAGGCGACCAGGTC
The DNA here is from genome assembly GCA_964645285.1 of uncultured Alphaproteobacteria bacterium. Lineage (GTDB taxonomy): Bacteria > Pseudomonadota > Alphaproteobacteria > JAAXGF01 > JAAXGF01 > JAYZAP01. The sequence goes on along the minus strand of CAZYDR010000081.1, from coordinate 5,110 downwards.
ATCGCCGCCCTCGGCAAGGCTGACGTCGGGCGTGCCGCCGGTGGCGATCAGAACCACGTCGGGGGCGTCTGCAAGCACCTCCGGTCCGTCGATAAAACGACTGGTGCGAACATCAATCCCCAGCGCCTCGATCTCCCCGGCCAGCCAATCGGCGATACCGATCATGTCCTTGCGCCAGCCGGTCCGGGCCGCCAGCAGGATCTGGCCGCCGAGACGGGAGCCGGCCTCAAACAGGGTCACCTTGTGGCCGCGCAGGGCCGAGACCCGCGCCGCCTCCATGCCCGCCGGGCCGCCGCCGATTACCGTGACGCGCAGGGGCGTCTCGGCCGGGGCGATGTGGTGGGGCAGGGTCAGTTCGCGGCCGGTGGAGACGTTGTGGATGCAAAACGCGTCGCGGCCGCCGTAGATGCGGTCGATGCAATAGCCCGCGCCGACGCAGGGCCGGATGCGGTCAGCCTCGCCGCGCTCCAGCTTGGCGACAATATGCGGGTCGGCCATATGGGGCCGCGTGAGGCCCGCCATATCGACCATGCCTTCGCCGATGGCCCAGTCGGCGGTGGCTGGGTCCGACAGGCGCGAGGCCTGGAACACGGGGAGGCCGCTGGCCTGGCGCACCCGGCGCGCCAGTTCGATGTGCGAGGCCGAGGCGAAGGCCATGCCGGGAAAGTTCTCGGCCAGGGCAATACCTTCATGGGCGCTGATGCCGCCTTCGTTGCTCTCGTCGGCGGCAAAGCGGACACCGAGAATGAAGTCGTCGCCGACCTTGGCGCGGGCCGCGTCGAGCATCTCCATGAGGAACCGGGCGCGGTTCTCCAGACTGCCGCCGTAGTCGTCGGTCCGGTGGTTCGACAGCGGCGACAGGAACTGGCCCACGAGATGGGGCGTGGCGAGGATTTCGCAGCCGTCGAGCCCGCCTTCGCGGCAGCGCCAGGCGGCATCGGCAAAGGCGCCTGTAATCCGGGCGATATCCCGCGCCGACATCTCGAAGGGCACCGAGCCATGGGCGGGATCACGGATCGGGCTTGGCGCCATGGTCGGCAGCCAGTCCCCCGCCGCCCAGCCGGTGCGCCGCCCCATATGGGTGATCTGGCACATCAGGCCGGCACCATGGCTGTGAATGCGTTGGGCGAACTGGCGGAACAGCGGAATAACGCCGTCGTCGCCGACATAGATCTGGCCGTAGATCGAGCCAGAATCCCGGCTCACGTTCGACGAGCCGCCGAACATGGTCAGGCCGATGCCGCCCTTGGCCTTTTCCTCGTGATAGGCCTGATAGCGCGCGCCGGGCTTGCCGCCATCGGCATAGCCCGGCGCGTGGGATGTGGATAGGACGCGATTCTTGAACGTTCGGCCGCGGATCGTCAGGGGCGACAGCAGGTGGGAAAACGGGCTCACGGCGCCCCCTAAGAGCGGCTACTCGTCAACGTCGGCGGCGACCTTCATGCTGACGATGCTGTCCGGGTCGCTGACCGCGCCGTTGTTGGACGACGAGCCGAGCTTGATCTGATCGACATGTTCCATGCCGTCGGTGACCTTGCCCCACACCGTGTACTGGCTGTCGAGGTGCGGCGCGTCCTTGAGGACGATGAAGAACTGGCTGTCGGCGCTGTTGGGATTTTGCGCCCGGGCCATGGAGAGGGTGCCGCGCACATGCCTCTCGTCGGAGAACTCGGCGTCGAGGTTCTGACCCGAGCCGCCGGTACCGTTGCCCAGAGGGTCGCCGGTCTGGGCCATGAAGCCGGCGATCACCCGGTGAAACAGGAGGCCGTCGTAAAAGCCCTCCCGCGCGAGTTCCTTGATCCGCTCCACGTGGGTGGGCGCCAGGTCGGGACGCAGTTCGATGGTCACGCGTCCGGTCTTGAGTTCGAGATAAAGCATGTTTTCCAGGTCCGCTGCCAGGGTGCCGGAGCTTAGACCGGCGGCGACAACAATTCCCAGTACAAAGTTGATAATGTTACGCATTGAGTTACTCCCGAGATGATCGGCGGTACTGGATAGTCAAGTTGCCCATAAGCCTAGGCCTGGGGCGGCTTGATCATACGGCCCAAGGGCTGGCCGCCGAAAATGTGAATATGCAGGTGCGGCACTTCCTGGCCGGAGGCGACGCCGTTATTGACCAGGATGCGATAACCGGTCTCGACCAGACCCTCGTCGCGGGCGATCTTGCCGACGGCGCGGTTGAGGGCGACGATCTCGGCATCCGAGGCCTCGGCGCTGAAGTCGTCCATGGACACGTAAGCGCCCTTGGGAATGACCAGTATATGAACGGCGGTCTGGGGATTGATGTCGCGGAAGGCCAGCACATGGTCGTCCTCATAGACCTTATCGCAAGGAATCTCGCCACGCAGTATGAGGGCGAAGATGTTGCTGTCGTCATAGACCATGGCGGCGTCCTGAGAAATTCGGCGTCATGTCAGTTGCTTGACGTAATAGTGGCCGGCAATCATGCGGTCGTCCACCCGGGCGTAGTAGGGCGCCACGCCCCAGCACTCGAAGCCGCAGCTTTCGTAAAGCCGCAGGGCCGCCGTCTGGGTCTCGCGTACATCAAGGTTGAGGATCGCGAAGTGTTCCGCCCGGGCCGTCTCCTCGACCGCGTCGATGAGTGTCCGGGCAAGGCCGTGGCCGCGCGCCCAGGGGGCCACGAAATGGGTTGAGATGGTCGCCGCGAAAGCACGGGCCTCCTGGTTCGCCGTCGGCCGGATGAACTGGGCCGAGGCGGCGATGGTGCCATCCAGGCGGCCGACCATGAGATCGCGGCCGGGAACCACCAGTACCCCGCGCCAATAGCCTTCGAGTACTCGGCGCTGGGGTGGCCGCAGCCAGCCGAAGCCGTTGCCGTCGGTGATCGCCGCCTCGGTGGCGTCGCACAGATCGTCGAGATTCTGGCGGCTCAATTCGTTCAGTTGCTCAACGCTGGTAGCGGTCATAGGCTGAGCACCGGGGCGCGGTCGAGGTAGCGCTGCTCGGCGGCGGCGAGATTGGCGCCGCTGACCACATCGGCCAGCCGGTGGCCCCGGCGCGCCAGGGACCAGCGCCGCCAGTCGTTGGCACCATAACCGGCAATCGCCATGTAACCCAGTTGCAGCGCCGCCTGGCCGGCTTCGTCGAGACCGCTGAGAGCGGCGAACCCGCCGACCACCATGGCGCCGGCGATCAGCACCAGGGCCCAGTCCCACAGGCCGTGATAAAGCGCCCACAACACCGTGAACAGCGCCGCCGGCCAGGAAAAACCCTCGGGCACCAGCACGGCATCGCCATCGGGGGCGACCGAAAGGGGATCGATATGGACCGTAAAGACACGCATGGCTGTGACCGACAGGTGGGGCAGGGGCGGGTTTTAGCAGGGGTAGCGGCGATTCACCAGCCTCCCTTGATCACAGGCCCCTTGACGGCGAACCATGGGCCCATACATGTTTGGGGTGCCTGCTCCCATGGGCGCCTCCTCATTCACCGACACAACGGCACCAATGTCCGAAACCAATTCCCCCGCCTGGCACGGCACCACCATCCTGTGCGTCCGCAAGGACGGCCAGGTGGTCATCGCCGGCGACGGCCAGGTCACCATGGGCGCCACCGTGGTCAAGGCCCAGGCCAACAAGATCCGGCGCCTCGGCGACGGCTCCATCGTCGCCGGGTTCGCCGGCGCCACCGCCGACGCCTTCACCCTGTTCGAGCGCCTCGAAGGCAAGCTTGAGCGCCATCCCGGCCAGCTTACCCGGGCCTGCGTCGAGCTCGCCAAGGACTGGCGCACGGACCGCTACCTGCGTCGCCTCGAGGCGCTCATGGCGGTCGCCGACCAGTCGGTTTCGCTGCTGCTGTCGGGCACCGGCGACGTGCTCGAGCCCGACGACGGGCTGATCGGCGTCGGCTCCGGCGGCAACTACGCCCTGGCCGCCGCCCGTGCCCTGGTCGATATCGACGGCCTCGACGCCGAGACCATCGTGCGCAAATCCATGGCCATTGCCGCCGACATCTGCGTCTACACCAATGACAACGTCACCATCGAGACCCTCAAATAATCATGACCGAATTCAGTCCCCGTGAGATCGTTTCCGAGCTCGACCGTTTCATCATCGGCCAGGACGACGCCAAGCGCGCCGTGGCCATTGCCCTACGTAACCGCTGGCGGCGTCAGAAGCTCGACGAAGGCCTGCGCGAAGAGGTGCTGCCCAAGAACATCCTGATGATCGGCCCCAC
>CAZYDR010000081.1:0-903 GCA_964645285.1 uncultured Alphaproteobacteria bacterium | reverse complement strand
GATCGCCCGGCGCCTGGCGCGTCTCGCCGGGGCGCCTTTCATCAAGGTCGAGGCCACCAAGTTCACCGAGGTCGGCTATGTCGGCCGCGATGTCGAGCAGATCATCCGCGACCTGGTCGAGGTCTCTATCACCCTGATCCGCGAGCGTATGCGCAAGGAGGTCCAGGCCAAGGCCGAGATCAACGCCGAGGAGCGGGTGATCGACGCCCTGGTCGGCAAGACCGCCGGGGCCGAGACCCGCCAGAAGTTCCGCAAGATGCTGCGCGAGGGCCAGCTCGGCGACAAGGAGATCGACATCGAGGTCGCCGAGGGCGGCGGCGGTGGCATGCCGACCATAGAAATTCCCGGCATGCCCGGCGCCCAGATGGGCATGATCAACCTCAACGACATGCTGGGCAAGGCGTTCGGCCAGCGCAGCACCATTTCCAAGACCCTGTCGGTCAGCGACAGCTACGACGTGCTGGTGGCCGAGGAGAGCGACAAGCTGCTCGACGACGACAGCGTCACCCGCGAGGCCATCGACGTGGTCGAACAGGACGGCATCGTTTTCCTCGACGAGATCGACAAGATCTGCGCCCGCCACGACCGCGCCGGCGCCGAGGTTAGCCGCGAGGGCGTCCAGCGCGACCTGCTGCCGCTCATCGAGGGCACGTCGGTGGCGACCAAGCACGGCACGGTCAAGACCGACCATATCCTGTTCATCGCCTCGGGCGCCTTCCACCTGGCCAAGCCCTCGGACCTGCTGCCCGAGTTGCAGGGCCGCCTGCCCATCCGGGTCGAGCTTCAGGCCCTGACCCGGGACGACTTCAAGCGCATTCTGACCGAGCCCGAGGCCAGCCTGATCAAACAGTATGTGGCCCTGCTCGGCACCGAGGAGGTGACCCTGGACTTCGCCGACGAAGC
>CAZYDR010000080.1:3195-16971 GCA_964645285.1 uncultured Alphaproteobacteria bacterium | reverse complement strand
CACGTCGTGCTTATGTTCTACAAGGCGCTTGGCCTTTTCGATGACCATCTCGGCAACCTGCACGTGGCGTGTGGCCGGCTCGTCGAAAGTCGAACTCACTACTTCGCCTTTGACCGAGCGTTGCATATCGGTGACTTCCTCGGGTCGCTCGTCAATGAGCAGGACAATGAGAAAGATCTCCGGATTATTGGCGGTAATGGCGTGGGCGATGTTCTGCATGAGCACGGTCTTGCCGGCCCGGGGCGGCGACACCAGCAACGCCCGCTGGCCCTTGCCAAGCGGCGCCACTAGCTCGATTACCCGGGTGCTGAGGTCCTGTATCGTAGGATCCTCGAGTTCCAGCTTGATGCGCTCTTCCGGATAAAGCGGCGTCAGATTATCGAAATTGACCCGATGCAGCGCCGCGTCCGGTTCGTCGAAGTTGATGGTGTTGACCTTGAGCATAGCGAAATACCGTTCGCTATCCTTGGGCGCCCTGATCTCACCCTCCACCGTGTCGCCGGTACGCAGGGCAAAACGCCTGATCTGACTTGGCGAAACGTAGACGTCATCGGGGCCGGACAAATAGTTCGATTCAGGCGCCCGGAGAAAGCCGAAGCCGTCCTGGAGAATTTCCAGGACACCGTCACCGTAAATCGCCGTGCCCTGGTAGGCCAAGTTCTTGAGGATGCCAAACAGGAGATCCTGTTTGCGCATGGCACTGGCCGCCTCGATCCCGACCTCTTCGGCAAAAGCCAGAAGATCTTCAGGGGTTTTCTTCTTAAGGTCTTGGAGTTTCATAATGGATTACATGGAATGTGAATGAGATTTCGAATGTCGATCAAATCGCGGAACGCGAAGGGAGATCGGAATGCGGGGCGCCGGAACGAAAGGCCATACCCGGTAGCGGAAGGTCTGGTGATGCACCGATCCCGTTGGGGATAATCGGAGATATTCAGGTGGGATGGGCGTTGCGCGCGGGCTCGCGCGTTGTCACCAATGTAGGAACGACGGACACTAGCTTCAAGGCGCGGTGAGTGTCAAACGAAGAATGCGGCGAGAGTCTGTTGGGGCCTAGAAGGGCTTGACCACAACCAGCACGACAATGCCGATCATCAATAGGGTCGGGACTTCGTTGGCGATCCGGTAAAACCGTTGGCTATGATGATTGGCGCCGCTGGCAAAGTCCTTGCGCCAGCGCGCCATCAAACCGTGGGCCACCGCCAGACCAACCACTAGGACCAGCTTGGCGTGCAGCCAACCGTCCGAGAAATCCTCGAATTCCCGCAGCCACAACAAGGCCACGGCGGAGATCACCACCACCACCATGGCCGGCGTCATGATCGCCCACAGCAATCGCCGTTCCATGACCTCGAGCATGGCGGCGCGGTCGCTCCCATGGTCCGCCTCGCAGTGATAGACAAAGAGCCTCGGTAGGTACAACAGACCAGCCATCCAGGCAATCACCGCGATGATATGCAAGGCCTTGATCCACAGGTAAAAATCAGCGTCCACCCCGCTATCCTCCGATTGCCTGGGGACAGCCTTTGAGGCCCTGGGGGCAGATCCGCCCGCCTTCCTGGGAACACAGGCCCGTTGGCCCGTTAACCGCGCGGCGCACCAGGGCCCCCAAGCCATCGATATAAGCCGCTGCGATCGCCAAGGCCGGGACCCGTACATAGGCCGGAACGCCCCGGCTCTCGGCAAGTTTGCGATACTCCACGTCGAGCTCCACCAGGGTTTCCGAGTGTTCGGACACGAATGCGATCGGCACCACCACCACGGGCACACCATCGCCACCGGCGCGAGATATCTCATCATCGAGAGAAGGGCCAACCCATTCCAGGGGTCCAACCCGGCTTTGATAGCAGACCGTCCAGTCCAGATCAGCATAGTCCGGCGCCAAGACCTGGGCCACGGCAGCGGCCGAGCGTTCCACCTGCCACACATAGGGATCGCCCTTGTCGACGATTTTCTTAGGCAGACCATGAGCCGAGAACAGCAGCCGTGGCCGCCCGCTCTTGGCTGCTTCATCGAGCCCCGGACGAATTCCCGCTACATGGGCCGCCACCAGACCATCATCCGCCGGATAGCAGCAATAGGTCGTGGTCGGCGCGTCGAGCCCGCATTTCGCCGCCTCCTGTCGCCAGGCATTCAGAGACGATGCGGTGGTGGTGGTCGAGTATTGCGGATAAAGCGGCAATAGCACGATACGATCCGGGGCAAAGGCGCGGACCTCCAGCGCCGCTTCCTCGCTCATGGGATGCCAATATCGCATAGCGATGAAAACCCCGACTTCACCGAGATCGCCGAGTGATTTACCCAGAGCATCGGCCTGGGCTTGGGTCAGTCCAAGCAGCGGCGAGGCGCCACCGATCTGATCGTAAATTCCCTGAGCGACCGGCGCCCGGCGGTGGGAAATGAGCGTCGCCAGGGCCCAGCGCAGAGGCTGGGGCAGAGCGATGATTGCCTGGTCGTTGAACAGGTTGAACAGAAACGGCTGTATAGCCTCGGGCGCATCGGGGCCACCGAGATTGAAAAGCACCACCGCGACGCGATCACCGGCCATGGTATAGTCCGCCACTCAAGCGGTCCAGGCGCGCACGGTCTCAACCAAGCGCGTCACGTTGTCCGGCGGCGTAGCGGGGACAATACCGTGGCCCAGATTGAACACGAATGGTCCCCGTCCCAAGGCTTCGAGAATCGCCGTAATGTCCTCGTCCATGCGCTCACCACCGGTAAGCAGGCAGATCGGATCGAGGTTACCCTGGACCGTACACCGCGATTGCAGCTCCCGGGCGGCCCAGGTCACCGACATGGCGCTATCGATGCCGATGGCGTCGATCCCGGTGTCATTGACGTAATCACCAACCATGACTCCGGCGCCACGAGGGAAGCCGATTATCGGTACATGCGGACAGACGGCGCGCAATCCATCGACCATGGCCCGGGCCGGCGCCACACACCAGCGCTGAAACTCCCGTTCCGGCAATACACCGGCCCAACTGTCAAATATTTGAACCGCCTCGACCCCATGACAGACCTGACCGATGAGATATTCAACCGACGCATCCACCAGGAGATCGATAAGTTCCTGAAAACCTTCCGGATCACTCAGCGCCCAACCTTTCGTAGTCGCAAAATCCCGGCTTGACCCGCCTTCAACCATATATGTCGCCACGGTCCAGGGCGCCCCGGCGAATCCGATCATTGCCGCTTTCTCAGGCAATTCCTGAACAACCCGTTCGACGGTTTCGTAGACCGGGCCCAGATGGGTGCTAACACCACTGCGATCCAACGCTACTAACCCATTACGGTTCCGGATCGGCGTCAACTTTGGCCCTTCGCCCTCAACGAATGAAACCTCGGCCCCCAAGGCATCAGGCACCACCAGAATATCCGAAAACAGAATGGCGCCATCCATGCCGAACCGTTTTACTGGTTGCAACGTCACCTCGGCCGCCAACTTGGGATTATAGCAAAGATCGAGAAACGACCCGGCTTCGCGCCGGATCTTCTGATACTCCGGCAAATACCGCCCGGCCTGGCGCATGAGCCAGATCGGTGGCAACGACTGAACCTCGCCACCTAAGGCACGGACCAATGGTTTATTGCTTGAACTGAAAGACACCGGAAAAATCCCATGGGGTTCAGGTTTAAGACCATTCAAATACTATTATAAATTAGAATTTGATAGGTAGCTGTAGTAAGTGGGTGCCTGTGAGTAACGGTGATTATTGGTTGGTCCGATATATATCCCACGGGTTGGGGGAATCAACCGCGGCTCGGTCAGGTCCGTGTATAAGCCTTGCGCAACCGGTGTTGACCAAGTCCAGGGGCTATCCGGAGGAGCTCCGGGTTTGTGTGAAAGGCGGGGATGGATGAGGGGCCGTACCAAGTCATCCATGTATTCCCCGTAATGCCGCGACGGTTTTCAATCTGTGCGTGGCATAGAGGGCGGTTACGGCCTTGCGGGTGCTGATTCAGAGCGTTGTCTTAATCGCCCCGGTTATCCCCGGAATTAACGATTAATCCCCTGTGATCATGACTATGAAACGCTTTCATCTTCACCTTGTTTCCGATGCGACCGGCGAAACTATCAATAGTCTCGCCCGGGCAGCTCTGTCCCAGTTCGAGGGTGTCGAGGTGGTCGAACATTTCTGGTCTCTGGTTCGTGGCAAGCGTCAAATTGACAATGTGATTGCTGCGGTCGATGCCAACCCTGGCGTCGTGCTTTTCACCCTGGTTGACCGTGAACTGCGTGAGCATCTAGAGGATGGCTGCCGTCGTCTTGGGGTGCCGACCGTGCCGGTCCTCGAGCCGGTTATTAATGCTTTGACATCATACTTAGGCGTCGAATCCCATGGTCAGCCTGGTCTGCAGCATACCTTGGACGCTGAGTATTTTGACCGTATCGATGCCATGCATTTTGTCCTGGCCCATGATGATGGCCAGGCTCTGAGCAGTCTTGAGAAAGCTGATGTGGTGCTGGTCGGGGTCTCGCGGACTTCGAAAACACCAACCTGCTTCTATCTGGCCAATCGGGGGATTAAGGCGGCCAATGTACCCTTCGTGCTCGGTGTCATGGTGCCGCCGGAGGTCGAGGCGCTTGAATCGCCCACGATTATTGGCCTGACCACCACCCCCGAGCGGCTGGTGGAGGTCCGTCGCAACCGTCTGCGTATGATGAATCACGATCAGGAGACGGATTATGTGGACCATGAGCAGGTCCGCGAGGAGGTGCTGTCCGCCCGCCGGCTTTACGCCAAGCATGGTTGGCCCGTGATCGATGTCACCCGCCGCTCCATCGAGGAGGTGGCGGCGGAGATCATGCAGCAGTTAGCCAGCCGTTACGGTGGCGAAGTCGTCGTCTCGACCCGGATCGGTGGCGGTGACGACTGACACTGCGCCAGCCGTGGTGCTGGCCTCGAAAAGTGCCGCGCGGGCGTCTATGCTGCGTGGCGCCGGCGTTGCTTTTGTTACCGATAGCGCTGACGTGGACGAGGCCCCGGTGCGTGATGCTCTCCGCGACGACGATGCCGATACCAGGGCGGCGGCTATTGCCCTGGCTGAACTCAAGGCGATCCGGGTTGCAGCCCGTCACCCGGGCGCGCTGGTGATCGGCGCCGACCAGATCCTTGATTGCGATGGGGTGTGGTTCGACAAACCGACTGACATGACCCAGGCCCGCGCTCACCTACTGGCCTTGCGAGGCCGTGACCATCGGCAATTCAGCGGTGTGTGTCTGGTACGTGATGGGGTTACCCTGTGGACACATGCTGATTTGGCGGTGCTCACCATGCGGTCGTTCTCCGATAATTTTCTCGACGCCCATCTTGCCGCTACCGGTGACGCAGTGTTGTCCTGCGTCGGCGCCTACCAGCTTGAAGGTCTCGGCGCTCAACTGTTCAGTGCTGTCGAGGGCGACTACTTCACGGTGCTGGGGATGCCCTTGCTGCCTCTGCTCGACGCCCTGCGTGGCCATGGGGTGATCGTCGAATGAATGCGACGACAATCAAGGCCGGGGTCATGGGCTGGCCCATCAGTCACTCACGCTCGCCGCGCCTCCATGGCTATTGGCTCGCGCGCTATGGCATCGATGGCACATACGAAGCATTGGCCGTCGCGCCCGAGGACCTGGCCGAACAGCTTGGCTCGCTCCGCGATCAAGGTTTTGCCGGGGTCAATCTTACCGTACCCCACAAGAAAGCCGCTCTTGCGGTGGTGACCAGCCTGAGCCCGACCGCCCGGGCCATTGGTGCCGTCAACACAGTTGTGGTTGGCGCTGACGGCAAGCTTGAGGGCGACAATACGGATGGCTTCGGTTTTCTTGAAAATCTCCGCCAGGACACAGCCGGCTGGCGCGCTGACACTGGACCGGCAGTGGTACTCGGCGCCGGTGGCGCCGCGCGGGCAATCTGCCACGCTCTGGCCGAGGCCGGGGCGCCAGAAATCCGTATCGTCAACCGCACGCTGACGCGGGCTGAGGCCCTGGCCGGAGATTTGATCGGGCCGCTGATGCCGTGGTCATGGGACGACCGCGGCACGGCCCTTGCGGGCATCGCTCTGGTGGTCAACACCACCACCCTCGGCATGGTCGGCCAGGACCCGCTCGACATCGATCTTGCATCGTTGCCGACTGAAGCAGTGGTCAACGATATCGTCTATGCCCCGTTGGAAACGCCGTTGCTGGTGGCGGCGGCGGCGCGCGGCAATCCGGTGGTTGATGGCCTCGGCATGTTGTTGCATCAGGCCCGGCCCGGCTTCGAAGCATGGTTCGGCCGGTCGCCCGAGGTCACCGCCGGGTTACGCGCCCATGTGCTCGGATCGGAGCCGTGATTATTCTCGGCCTTACCGGCTCCATCGGCATGGGTAAAAGCGCGGCCGCCGCGGTGCTGAAGAATCTGGGTGCGGCCGTATTCGACGCCGACGCCGCGGTTCACCAGCTGATTGGTTCCGGCGGCGCGGCAGTGGCGGCTGTCGAGGCGGCGTTTCCCGGCACCACGGCGGATGGCCGGGTTGATCGCGCTGTCCTTGGCCAGCGAGTATTCGGCGACGATGACGCCACCAACCGTCTCGAGGCCATCGTCCATCCCGTTGTCGGCGCCATGGAGCAGCGTTTTCTGCGTCTCGCAGCGGCGCGCCACTGCCCGCTTGCGGTACGCGACGTACCACTGTTGTTTGAGACCGGCGGTGAGAGCCGCTGCGACGCCGTGGCCGTGGTGGTAGCGCCGCCCTTCGTCCAGGCCCAGCGCGTATTGCGCCGGCCCGGTATGACCCGGGATCGCCTGGCGGCTATTCGGGCGCGTCAGATGTCCGACCAGGAAAAAATGCGGCGCGCCGATTTTGTCATCCATACCGGCCAGAGCAAGCGGACGAGCTTGCGGGAAATTCACTGCATGATCACAATACTGCGCCGGCGCCGAGGCCGTCATTGGCCGCTTCCGGCCCGGACCTAGGAAGAACGTGCTCCATGCGTGAAATTGTTATCGACACCGAAACTACCGGCTTTGACGCCCTTAACGGCGACCGGGTGGTCGAGATCGGCTGTATCGAACTGCTTAACCACATCCCCACGGGCAACGAATATCAGGTCTATATCAACCCGGAACGGGACATGCCATCAGGCGCCTTCGAGGTCCACGGCCTGTCGGAGACATTCCTCTCGGACAAGCCGCTGTTTGCCGATATCGTTGATGATTTCCTTGCGTTTGTTGGCGACGACAGGCTGGTAGCCCACAACGCCAGCTTCGATATGGGGTTCATCAACGCCGAGCTCGGCCGGCTCAAACGGCCGGCCATTCCCCTATCCCAGACGATCGACACCGTGGCCATGGCGCGGCGCAAATTCCCCGGTGCTCCGGCCAGCCTGGATGCCCTGTGTCGGCGATTTGCCGTCGATGCTTCAGCCCGTACCCATCACGGCGCCCTGCTCGACGCCGGCCTATTGGCCGAGGTCTATCTCGCGCTTATCGGCGGGCGCCAGCCGGGCTTGAGCCTGGCCGCCAGTACGGTTGAAGGTCCGGCGACGTCGGTTGCCGCGGCCGAGACGAAAAACGGGACGAAATCCCGCGAGCCCCGGCCCCACGCGCCGACTGATGAGGAAGTGGCAGCTCATGCCGCCTTCGTCGATGGCCTGAAAGACCCACTCTGGCGGCGCTAATCACGCCGCGAAATTACGCGTCGGTGGCTTCTTTCGTCTCTTTCGCTTCTTTCGTCGCGTCAGGCTGGTTCTGGGGGCCGTACATCTTGTAGAGCTGAACAAAGTCGATGGGTCCGAGCATGAGCTGGGGAAAGCCGCCGTCACGCACCACGTCGGCGATCACCCGCCGGGCGAAGGGATAAAGAATGCGTGGACACTCGATCATCAGGGCCGGTTCCAGTTGGCCTTCCGGAAAGCCGGTAACCGTGAACACCCCGGCATAGTGCAGCTCGATAAGAAAGGCGACCTCGCCCTCCTTGGTAGATTCCACCTGGAACTGGAGGATGACCTCGTAATTGTCGCCGCCCATCTTGCGGACCTTGACCTGAACTTTGAGTTCGCCGTGAGGTTCCTCGGAGCCCTGGAGAATGCTGGCGGGTGACCGAGGACTCTCGAACGACAGGTCCTTGATGTATTGGGTAACATTTTCAATGCGCGCGGCGGGTCCGCCGGCGGGCGCGGTATCGATGGCCATGTTAGGGGCTCCTCATTGCGGCTCGCGCCGTGGCTTGAGCGTATTCCGACCTTACGGGGCCATTTGACCGCGTCTCCTTAATCCGTGGTTAGGCGCGCGCCGCATGGCGATGTCCGGCATTGGCAAAAGTGCAGAACGCGCCTAACCACGGTTTAAGGATGCGCGGCCTTCGGTGGGGCATCGATGCGTTTTGGCGGGCGTCGCGGCGCTTGCCCGATGCGCCGCATCGCGCTGCACACCGCTCCTACCCAAAACGATCATATGCCTCCATCAAATGATTCCGTAAGGTCGGAATACGCTCTAACATGGACCGCCCTTGGCGGTCAATGTTAGCCGGGATTGCTTGGGTCAAAGGGGATGACGTCACAGTTTTTGACGGACAGTCCGGTCAGGCCACGAATGAACCCCCAGTGGGTGATGACCAGGGTGCGGTCGTGGTCGGGCCAGTCCAGCGCGGCCTCGCGAAAACGCGTCGCCCGAACGACCACGGAATCGTCGCTCTCCGTCTCCTGGTTCCACCACAACTCGGCGATGTGGCTGAAGTCGATGGCCGGCCAGCGCCGGGCCAGCTCATCGCGCGGCGTACCGATATCACAGACGAAGGCGCCGCGCTCACGTACCTCGGGCTCGATTGTAATCGGCAGCTTCAAGGTGTCGGCAACGATCACGGCGGTTTGTAGGGTCCGGGTGTAGGGGCTGGTGAGAATGCGGTCGAAAGAATAATCGCCTAGCCGCGCCACCGCCTCGTGCGCTTGATGATGGCCGCGCTCGGTCAGCTTAGGATCCTCGATACCGGGATCAACGCCGCTGATGTTGTAGACCACGTTGAACTCGGACTCCGCGTGACGTAACAAGATCATTAATCCCGGTCCTTCTTTTCTTCGGGCTTTTCTTCGGGTTTTTCGATACGCGCGGTCGGCTCGTCAATTTCGACGAACTCGCCATCGATCACACCATCGTCCTTCTTGGGCTGCCCCCTGGTTGACCAATGGGCCGAGGCGCTGGCGTTGACCGAACCGTCGGCGTTCACTGTCACCGTGCCATGGGCCATCATCCAGCGCACCGCCCAGACCTGCATGGGCCAGCGCAGGAATGGCACCAGCAGCACCGCGCCAATGGCGTCGGTGACGAAGCCCGGAGTTAGCAACAGCAATCCGGCCATGACCAGGCAGACGCCGTCGAGAATCTCGCGCACCGGCGGCTTGCCGGTCTCCATGGTCGCTCGTGCCCGGGCCAGGGTCGAGAGGCCCTGGTGGCGCAGCAAAGCGGTGCCGACGATGGCCGTGGCAAAGATAAGACCAAGGGTTGACCACAGGCCGATTCGGTTGCCGACTTCGATGAAGACGGCAATTTCAATCACCGGCATGGTGATCAGAGCGAGGAAAATAGCCAGAGCCATGGTTGCGTCGCGTCCGCCGTAAGACTATGTACATCTAGAGGCATGCGCTACCGGTCCCGAGCGCGGGACTCGACCCCGAGCGGTTCGGCCTCTAGGTTGTAGCTGCTACATAAACCACGTTCGCGTGGGAAGGCCAGTGCCAATCCGGCCCTCCGCGCGCTCCCGTGGTGCTTCCGCGATGAAGAATAAGCAATGAGGTGACCAGTAAACGCCATGGGTGACGGGTTTCAATTTCTCGATATTATTTTCTTCGCCATGGTCGCGGGGTTCATTTTATTGCGTTTGCGCAGCGTGCTCGGGCGGCGCACCGGTCACGAGCGGCCGCCGAACAATCCTCTGGCCCGCCAGCAGGCCGACGAGTCCAACGACAACGTGGTTCAACTGCCTGATCAACAGGTGGCGCCGGAAGCGCCCGTCGATGATTTCTCGGACATCGACGATTCCGTGCTCGCCGCCGGCCTCGCTCAGGTCAAGAGCGCCGATCCCGGTTTTACCCGACAGGGCTTTCTGGAAGGGGCCCGGGGCGCGTTCGAGATAGTCGTCGATGCCTTTGCCGCCGGCGACACTGATCGCCTGCGCGGCCTGCTCGACGACGACGTCTACCGACAGTTCTTCCGCGCCATCAAGGATCGCGAGAACGCCGACCAGACCCTGGATACGGCCCTGGTGTCCATCGACGAGGCCGACATCATCGAAGCCGGCATGAACGGGCGCACCGCCTTCGTCACGGTTCGCGTGGTCAGCAAGCAGATCAACGTGACCCACGATCGCGACGGCAATGTGGTTGATGGCGACGCCGCCCACGAGGTCACGGTCACCGATCTCTGGACCTTCGAGCGCGATAGCCGGTCGCGTGATCCCAACTGGAAACTGGCTGCTACCCGTAGCCCTAATTGATGGCCTAACTGACGTCATGGGCCCGCTGTTTCGTCTGACGGCGGTGCTCGGCCTGATTCTGCTGACCGCCTGCGCCCGGCCGCCGGAAGCACCCCGCCTCGATCTCGAACACAGCAGCTTCGGCGTGCTCGCCGGTTGGCAGAATGATGATCAGGCCGAGGCGCTTAATGCTTTCCAACGATCCTGTGGCGCTTTCGCCGCCTTACCCGATGATCGCTCGGTTGGTCCCGTGGGCGGCACCGTGGCTGATTGGCGGCCGGCCTGTGAGGCTGCCGCCGGTGTCGATAGCGGCGCGGCGCGGGCGTTCTTCGAGGCCTGGTTCACGCCGTTTCGGGCCAGCAACCGGGGCGCCAGCGAAGGTCTGTTCACCGGCTATTACGAACCGCTGCTGCGCGGCGCCCGCCAGTTCGGCGGCGTCTTCACCGTACCGCTTCACGGCCGCCCCAGTGGTCTGGTGACCGTCGATCTCGGCCGCTTCGCCGGTGACCTTGAGGGCCGCAAGATCATCGGGCGGGTGGTCGATGGCACGGTGGCGCCGTTGCCTGATCGCGGCGAGATTGCCGCCGGTGCCCTTGACGGGGATGCGCCGGTTATCGCCTGGGTCGATGATCCGGTGGACGCGTTTTTTCTCCACGTCCAGGGTTCCGGTCGGGTTGTCCTGGCCGATGGCGGCATGCTGCGGGTCGGCTATGACGGCGCCAACGGCCACGCCTACACCAGCATCGGCAAGGTGCTGATCGAGCGCGGCGAGATCGCCCGCGCCGACGTGTCTCTGCAGTCGATCCGCGCCTGGCTCGGCGGTCACCCGGATCAGGCTGCCGACTTGTTGGCCGCCAATCGCTCCTACGTGTTTTTCCGTGAGATCAAGGGCGACGGGCCCCTGGGCGCTCAGGGGGTGGCGCTGACGCCGGGCCGCAGTCTTGCCATCGACCGCCGATTTCTGTCCCTGGGCGTGCCCGTATGGCTCGACATCACGGCGTCCGGCACGTCGCCCGGCGACGCCGACCGACCGGTTCGCCGTCTGGTCATCGCCCAGGACACCGGCGGCGCCATTCGTGGGCCGGTGCGGGGCGATGTGTTCTGGGGCTTCGGTCCCGAGGCGGAATATGTCGCCGGGCACATGAAGCACCGGGGCGGCTATTATCTGTTGTTGCCGAATTCCGTGGCCCAAGGCCTGCCTTAGGCCTCAATCGCTTGCCATAATGAAGCGCTTCAACCATTCTCCGCGCCATGGCCCCATTCTCCGCCCATGACCATTGACAACGAATTACAGGGTCCGCGGGTCGGCCTGTTCGTTACCTGTCTGGCCGACCTGTTCCGCCCCAGCGTCGGATTCGCCGCCGTGCGTTTGCTCGAAGATGCCGGTTGCCGGGTCGAAGCGCCCCTGGCCCAGACCTGCTGCGGCCAGCCAGCCTATAATTCCGGTGATAAGGCTTCGGCGCGGGATGTCGCCGCCCGGACGATCGAAACCTTCGACGGCTTCGACTACGTGGTGGCGCCATCGGGCTCCTGCGCCGGCATGCTGCGGCGTCACTATCCGGCCCTGTTCAAGGACGATCCGGCCATGGCGCCCAGGGCCGCCGCCTTCGCCGAACGCTGCTGGGAGCTGGTGTCCTTCCTCCACGACGTGCGCGGCGTTACCCGGGTCGAGGCCCGCTACGACGGCACCGTGACCTATCACGATACCTGTGCCGGCCTGCGCGAGCTCGGCATCCGCGACCAGTCCCGCGCCCTGCTGGAGACCGTCGAGGGTCTGACCCTAACCGAGCTACCCCGGGCTGAGGTGTGTTGCGGCTTTGGCGGCACCTTCAGTATCAAATATCCCGATATTTCCGTGCGCATCGTCGAGGAAAAGACCGGCCATGTGGCGGCGACCGGCGCTGACACCCTGCTTTCAGGCGATCTCGGCTGTTTGCTCAACCTGGCTGGCAAACTGTCTCGCGAGGGTAGTCAGATCAAAGTGCGTCACGTGACCGAGGTCCTCGCCGGCATGACCGACACGCCAGCGATCGGTAAGGAAGACTGATGCCGCACCGCGCCACCACGGTGGATTTTCCGGCCAACGCCCGCAAGGCCATGGCCGGCGCCAATCTCCAGAAGGCCTTGGAGAAAATGCGTTCGGGTTTCATCGAGAAGCGCCTGGCCGCCACCGGCCGCCTGCCCGAATTCAACGACTTGCGCGACGAGGCCCGCGACATCAAGGACCACGTGCTGGCTAACCTCGACCACTATCTCGAACGCTTCGAGGCACGGGTGGTGGCGCAAGGCGGTCACGTTCATTGGTGCCGCGACGCCACCGAGGCCCGGGCGGTGATCCTCGATCTGTGCCGCGATGCCGATGCCAAATCCGTGACCAAGAGCAAATCCATGATTGCCGAGGAAATCGACCTCAACCCGTTCCTCGAGGGCCACGACATCGAGCCGGTGGAAACCGATCTCGGCGAATACATCATCCAGCTCGCCGGCGAAACGCCAAGCCATATCATCGCCCCGGCGGTGCACAAGACCAAGGAGCAGGTCGCCGACCTGTTCGTCGAGCACCACGCCCAATACGGCATGACCAAGCGCCACGACGAGGCCCCGGCGTTGCTTGCCGAGGCTCGCGAGGTTTTGCGCGCTAAATACCTGGAAGCCGATGTCGGCATTACCGGGGCCAACTTCCTGGTCGCCGAGACCGGCTCGTCGATCACCGTGACCAACGAGGGCAATGCCGAGCTGACGCAAATCCTGCCCAAGACCCACATCGTCATCGCCAGCCTTGAGAAAGTGGTGCCGACCCTGGAGGACGCCACCACCATCCTGCGTATCCTGGCGCGCTCGGCCACCGGCCAGGAGTTCTCGGCCTACACAACCTTCAGCACCGGACCGCGCCTGCCGGGTGATCTCGATGGGCCCGAGAACTTTCACGTGGTGCTGCTCGATAATGGCCGCTCCGCCATGCTCGGCACCGAGTTTCAGGATATGCTGCGCTGCATCCGCTGCGGCGCCTGCCTGAGCCATTGTCCGATCTATTCCCATGTTGGCGGCCACGCCTACGGCTGGGTCTATTCCGGGCCCATGGGCTCGGTTCTCAGTCCCCACCTCATCGGCATCGAGGCCTCGGGCCATCTGCCCAACGCTTCGACCTTCTGCGGCAAATGCGAGGAAATCTGCCCCATGCGGATTCCCCTGCCCAAGCTGCTGCGCCACTGGCGCGAACGCGAATTCGAGGCCGGCCTGTCACCGGCATGTCACCGCGCCGGCCTCGGCCTGTGGGCCTGGCTGGCCAAGCGCCCGGCGCTCTATCACGCGGCCAGCCGGCTGGCTGTCGGCGTCTTGCGAGTG
>CAZYDR010000080.1:0-3185 GCA_964645285.1 uncultured Alphaproteobacteria bacterium | reverse complement strand
AGTGATCGGGCGGGGCGGGGCGATCCGCTCGCTACCCCTGGCCGGCGGCTGGACCCAGGGCCGCGACCTGCCGGTACCCGAGGGCGGCACCTTCCATGCTCGATGGAAAGCCCGAGGGCAGGGGTCATGAGTGGCCGCGACGACATTCTTGGCGCCATCCGCAAGTCTCTTGGACCGGATACACCGGGCCGCGACGAGGCGGTGGTCGATGCCCGTCTGGTCCGCCATGCCAGCGGCCTGCAACCGACCCGGGCCCAGTCCACGGGCGAGGATCAGGTCGCCCAGTTCATCGAATGGGCCGAATTTGTCGCCACCACCGTGGACAGAGTGGCCAGCCTCGATAACGTGCCGGCGGCGGTCACCGGCTATCTCAGCGCTAACAACCTGCCGGCCAAGGCGCGCCGCGCCACGGACGCGTCCCTCGACGGCATCCCGTGGGACCGAGCGCCGTTGCTCAAGCTCGAACCCGGCGTCGCCGTGGAGAGCGACGCGGTGGCGGTCACCGGCGCCTTCGCCGGCATCGCCGAGACCGGCACCCTGATGCTCAACTCCGGCCCGGGTCATCCTTCGACCCTCAACAGCCTGCCCGAGACCCATGTGGTGGTGCTGCGCCGGAAGCAGCTTGTGGGTGGCTACGACGACGCCTGGAACCGGCTGCGCGCGAGTCAAAGCGGCGAGGCACTGCCGCGAACGGTGCTGCTGGTCACCGGGCCGTCGCGCTCGGGGGATATCGAGCAGACCCTGCAACTCGGCGCCCACGGGCCCAAGCGCCTCCATATCGTACTGGTCGATGGCAAAGAAACCGCCGACGTCTAGGGACGACCCAGGGGATGATGACGCCGAGCTATGGCGGGTCGTCACCGGCGGTATCGAGCCGCTCAAGAGCAACCGTAAACGCGCCCCTGCCCCTCGGCCGCCGGCGCCAGCGGCCGCCAAACCCATCGCTAAAGTCGAACAGACCCGCCCGACGCCCGTAAAAGCCACCCCGCCACCACAACGCTCGACCGCGCTGCCGCCTCTGGACAAGGTCCGCCCGGCCGGTATCGACAAGCGCACCGCCGAGCGCCTCAAGCGCGGCAAGCTCGGCGTCGAGGCCCGCCTCGACCTCCATGGCCTGACCCAGGCCGAGGCTCACCGCCGCCTCGATCACTTCCTCGCCGAGGCCTATGACGGCGGCGTGCGCACGGCCATCATCATCACCGGCAAGGGCCGCATCAGCCAGGACGGCGGTATCCTCCGCCAGATGGTCCCGCGCTGGCTTAACCAACCGCCCAACCGGGGCCGCGTCGTCGCCATCAGCGAAGCCCAGCCCAAACACGGCGGGACCGGGGCGCTTTATGTGCGGGTGAAGAAGAAGCGGTAGTATCGACCCCATACTTTTGCTACCTATTCGGCCAAGTCTGGGATAGAATAAACGGACATAGACAGAGGGATCGCCGTGGACTCGTCTCTCATCGCCATCGTCGCATTCGCCGCAATCGTGCTGCTCCTCGCAGGCGCGCGCATCGCGAGCAAGGGCCGCTTCACAATCGAATCGAAGGAAATCGTCGCGGCGGTCGTCGCTGTCGGCTTGGGCTTGTTTGTCTTTGGCGAGGTCAGCGAGATCGCGTTCGGTGATATTCGTCTGGTGCGGGCCGTCAAGGAAGCGGCGGCGACGCCGGTCGGGGCGCGTGTCGGCGAAGGACAGACCGAGCAGATCAGTGCCGCAAGCCTCGAATTCGAGGAAGTCGTACCCGAGGCAAAGGGCGCGCCCGACTGAATTCCAATCCTGATCGAAACCAGGGCCAGCGCCCTGAGCTTCCGGGTCGGCAGCTATTACTATGTCGCCTGGGTCGTCGCCCAATATGTCGACGAGCTCACCAAGGCGCCGTACCTGCGTTATATCGTCTTCAACGACAGCAGCGGCCTCAGGGTCGGCATGCCGATGCCCGCACCATTGCCGAACGGTTCGAGACCGGCGATCCGATGCTGACACCTGACGATCTGACCCGGTGGATCGAGGATGACGACCGCGAACGCCTGCGCGGCCTTCCAGGATATATCGATGCCGCCGACGCACTGCTGGGTACGCTCAGCACGCGCGACGCCCTGGCGGCGATTCTCGAACGGGATACAGCGGACCTCCCCGTCGTCGATCAGGCCGGGCGGTTCATCGGAGTCGCCCATCGCGCCCAGCTCATGGGGACGATTCTGATGGCGTTGACCGATTCCGACGCCGAGGAATAGCAGCGTGTCGCCCTCCTACGGCGTGCCCCAAAGCAGCGTGTAGCGAGAGGTGCAGGGCAGGGGGCCTGTCGCCAGGTCGGCCTCGAGGCGGGCGAGGCCGTTCTTGAAAGCGTCATCGGTGAGAAGGTCGAGGCTGGAGAAGGCGCGGTCGCGGTAGGCGGCGGCATCGCTCAGGTCGTAGGCGTGGCTGACCTCTTGTTCGTCGATTGTGGTGAAGCCGGCTTTGGTCATTTCCGCGCGCAGCGTCGGGATGGGCGGGTAACGGTCGAGTTCGACGGCCACGGTCTCGGGAAAATACGTGGCCAGCGGCATGCGGCCGCGAATGATGGTCTCGGAATCGGTCACCGTGCAGAGGTGTCCGCCGGGTTTGAGGGCGCGGGCGACGCCGGCGAAGTAAGCGTCGCGGTCGGTCATGTGGTGGATGACGTCGACCGTGAATATGAAATCGAAGTTGTTGCCGGCGGCGCTAATGTCCTCGGCGTTGCCGCTGTAGAACGTCACCGTGCCTTCGCGCGACTGGGCGACGGCGCGCATTTCGTCCGCCGGTTCGAGGCCGTGGGCGTCACAGGCGAAATCGTCGGCCAGGGCGATGATGTGGTTGCCGGTGCCGCAGCCGACTTCGAGAACCCGGCTTTGGGCGCTAACCGCGACGCCCTTGACCAAGGCCGCCAGCACTTTCGGGTTGGGCCGGCTATGACGGGCGTAAGCCTCGGCACCGGCCTTATAGTCGGTGCGGACGATCACAAAATAAACTTGGTGAGGTCCGTGTCCTTGGCCAGCTCGCTGACGTTCTTCTCCACATAGGCGCGGTCGATGACCACGGTGGTGCCCGAGCGGTCGGGGGCGTGGAAGCTGATGTCCTCCAGCAGCTTCTCCATGACCGTCTGGAGCCGCCGGGCGCCGATGTTCTCGACGGCCTGGTTGACATCGGCGGCCACGGTGGCGATCTCGTCCACCGC
>CAZYDR010000079.1:14287-17361 GCA_964645285.1 uncultured Alphaproteobacteria bacterium | reverse complement strand
GCATGATCGGCTC
This sequence comes from uncultured Alphaproteobacteria bacterium, assembly GCA_964645285.1. Lineage (GTDB taxonomy): Bacteria > Pseudomonadota > Alphaproteobacteria > JAAXGF01 > JAAXGF01 > JAYZAP01. The sequence goes on along the minus strand of CAZYDR010000079.1, from coordinate 17,348 downwards.
GGGCAGAAAGTCACCGGATTTCTTGATGTCGATCACCGGGTTGACGTAGACGCCGTCAGCGCCGGTGCGCCCCAGGGCGTCGGGTATGCCGCGCGCCGCGCGCCGCTCTACAACTGTGGCGTACAGAGGACGAGCCATGGCTGACCAAAAGCAACTGAAGTTCCTCAAGGAGCAGGGCGTCGAGGCCTGGAACACCTGGCGTCGTGATGAAAATATTACACGGCCCGACCTCAGAGGCGCCGACTTCAGGGGCGTCGACCTCAGGGGCGCCGCCCTCACGGCCACCGCTCTCGCGGCGGACCACTACTCTAATTTTAGCGTCGAGGTCCCACACTTGCGGGACGCGACCATTAGAAATGCAAAAGTCTCGAGAAAAACCCAGGGCCTTGAGAACGTGAGCGATAGTCAACGGGCAGGACTGATATTTGTCGATGAGGGAACCGAATTTTCGGCGGACGGCGACGAGCAGGCCGACGATCAGGTACCCGACAGCGACGCCGCGGACGATTTGACGACGGGCGAACGCCGGAAACGCGGTTTGGCGCGCGCCCGGCGGGGCGTCCTGCTGATCAACGGCGTGGGGTTCTTTCTCGCCGCCACCGACGGTCTGCAATTCGAGGACGGCGACGAGCAGGCCCTGGCCGCGGCGTTCCGGGCGGCCATGGAGGCCTTGCGCAAAGAGATCAACCGCAAAGACCAGCAGGTCGCCGACCTCAACCAGATCATCGCGGCGCTCGAGGACAAAAACCTGGCCCTCGACGCCGACCTCGAGGCGCTTCGGCACAAGGCGGAACAAGCCGCCGGCCTCGGCAGGCGGTGCTATGAAACCTTCTGTCTTACCCTTGCCGCCAACGCCGCGGCCGGCGTGGTCTACGGTGTAACCGAGGGCGGCAAGTACCTGATCGGGCAGTTCGGCGGCGAGATTTTCGAACTGTTCACAGGTAGCGCCGGCGGCGACGCGCCGCCTGCCCCGCTGCCTGAACGGACCACCCCGACCTAGCTCCCACGCTTGCCGGACGGCGTGGGTCTCGTTACAACTGTGCCGTAGAGAGGGCGGAACATGGCCGACGAAGAGCAGCTTAAAATTCTCACAGTGCAAGGCCCCGAGGCCTGGAACCAATGGCGCATTAAACAATCTGTAATATCGCCCGAAATCACGGGTGCCGACCTCAGGGGCACCGACCTCAGGGACGCCAACCTCTCGGACGCCGACCTCACAGGCGCGAAAGTCGACAAGCACACCTCGGGCCTGTCCAGCCTTAGCGTCGAGCAGCGCGCAAGCCTCGAATTCCTTGGCGCCGATGGGCACCCCGAAGATGCGCCGGCCAGCGACGCGCCGGCGGACGAATACGAACCCGACGTCGGGCTGGTGCTCCAGGTCTTGCAGACGCCGGCGGAAATTCTCAAAGGCATGACCGTCGTGGCCGCGCTGTTCATGGCTCTGCTCCTGGAAATCGAACTGGTCATCGACCAACTGGAGGCCATGGGCGTCAACGGCGCCAGCCTGCGAGCGCTCGACGAGGAGCTGCGCTCGCTCATCGGCTAGGCGCAGCGCGGGCTATCTCCTAGTCGTAGGTCAGGTTGAAGCCCCGCATTCCTTCAAAATTCCCTTCCCCGCATCTGTAATGAACTCGCGCAACAATCCCGGGAAATTCGATTCCTGATCAAATCTGTATTCCGACCAACCGAGCCTGCGGCAATCGCCGCCTACTTTGGATTTGGTCTTTGAACTTTTCCCTGTGCGGAGCAGTGATTCCAGGTGCGTCCGGCGCGCGTCGGTCAAATTGGCCAAGAGCTTGCTCATGCTGGAATTGCCGGTTAGCCATATTTAGAACTCTCGGAAAAGCCGGCCCAGGCCATCCGGTTTGTCGTCGATGCCGGCGAGGCGCAGGCAGCGCCACAGCATGCCCTGGTTGCTGGTCACCACGGGCTTGCCGGTGGCCTGTTCGATCTGGTCGATGACCTCGCAGGACCGCAGGGCGCCGCAGCTTATGAAAATGGCGTCGGCGTCGGGGCGGTCAACGGCAGTGGCGAACTCGACCAGGAACTCGGGCGCGACCTTTATGATCTCTTCGTCGTAGGTCAGGTTGAGGCCCTGAATATCGAGCACGTCGAAGCCGAGGCGAGTCATATACTCGGCCTCGATGGCATTGACCTCGTCCAGGTAGGGTGTGGCGATGACAATGCGCTTGGCCTCAAGCGCCCGCAGGCCGGCGATAACGCCGCTTAACAGAGTCGTCGCGGTGGCGCCGGGCGCCCCCTTCTCAAGTTCAGCGATAACATTGTCCTCGCCCATGACCACGCTACCCGAAGTGCAGCCGTAGCAGACCACGTCCGGCGCCTCACCCGGCATGATCAGCGATGCGGCTTCGGCGAGATGGTCGATCATCGAGGCCAGACTGGCCACATCGATCTCGCGCCGGTTGCGCGCCCGGCTGAAATGAATGCCTACATCGGGGGGCGCCAGGCGAAACATTTCGTCCTCGAGCAGTCGTTCGGTGGCGATCAACACAAAGCCGATTCGCGCGCGCGGATGACGGCCCTCGTCGAAGCGGGTCGGCCATTCGCGCGACTGCACGGACTTGTCCATGTAATTCATGGCGCTAACTCCTCCTCATCGACATGACGGTCAATGGTGCCCAGTCGTTGCCCCGCCGTCAATCGCAGCGTTTGATTCAGGTCAATGCAGGTTTGCTTAATCCGGCGCAAAAACAGACAGTTAGAACTACAGTACCGGGAAGGAAGGCGAGATGAACCACACAATTGTCGGCATTTCCACTCATGGCCAGGCGACGCCCACGCCAGCGGTTCCGGCCTACCTTCGTGATACCTACACCTGGGCCTACCTGACGCCCACCAGTCTGGCGACGTTCGATCATCCCCTGGTCGTCGATATGATCCTGTGGGGTCAGTACGACCACCTTGAGAGCCTGATGCTCAACGAGATGACACCCGGCCAGCGGGTGCTTCAGGCGGCTTGCGTCTATGGTAAGTTTTCGACACACTTGGCGAAATTTCTTGGCCCCGACGGCCGCCTCGACGTTGTCGATGTCGCTCCTAT
>CAZYDR010000079.1:0-14277 GCA_964645285.1 uncultured Alphaproteobacteria bacterium | reverse complement strand
CTATCCAGGCGGAAAACAGCCGCCGCAACTGGCGCCCATGGCCAACACACGCGTGCGCATCGCCGATGCCGCCGACCCGGGCGGCGGCGAGTACGATACGGTAGTCAGCTTTCTGCTGCTCCACGAAGTCCCCGACGATTACAAGCGCCGGGTCATCGACGGCTTGCTGGCGTGCATCAGTGAGAAAGGGCGGGTGGTGTTTATCGGCTATCACAAACCGGTCTGGTGGCATCCGCTGAAGCCTCTCATGAGCCTCATATTCGACATCGCCGAGCCGTTCGCCAAAGGGCTATGGCGCAAGGAAATCTTGCAATTCGCGTCATCTCCTGATGAATTCGTGTGGCGCAAGGAAACGTGTTTCGGCGGGCTTTATCAGAAGGTCGTCGTCGAACGCCGCTAGCGTTCGTTGTCCCGACCGGGTCGGCGGCATTTCGACATTAACCGGTCCCGTGGAGCACCATGAGCGATACGCCTATCCCACCATTCACCGTCCAGCAAAACCGCTTCAAGTTATCGCCGTTTTATTCCTGCTACGCCGTGGCCGACGCCCAATTGGGTGTCTACAACCGGCGGCTCTATGCCTGGACCCTGGGCGACGACGTGGCCGCCGCCTACCAGACCCTGCGCACGCAAGCAGTGCTCTACGACGTGCCGGAATCGCCCATCGAGATCGCCGGGCCCGACGCCGAACGGCTGCTCAACAAGGCCCTGACCCGAGACATGGCCAAGCTGCGCGTGGGCCGGGGAGCCTATGGCCTGGCCTGCGGGCCCGACGGCGGCATTCTTATGGATGGCGTGGTCATGCGCTTGGGCCCGGAGCGCTTCCTCTATGTCCAGGCGGACGGCGAGTTCCTGCCCTGGCTGGCGGCCCTCGGCGTCGGGTTTGACGCAACGGTAAGCGACCCGAATTCCTGGGTGCTCCAGGTCCAGGGGCCGCGCTCCCTTGATATTCTCGCGGCGGCCCGTGACGGCGGGACACCCGAAAGCTTCAAGTATTTCGATGTGTTGGAGTGCGCTCTGGGAGGACAGCCGGTGGTCGTTTCGCGAACCGGCTGGACCGGCGAGATGGGCTTCGAAGTCTACACCCGGACCGACACTGACGGGCCCGCCCTGTGGCGCCATCTGCTGACCACCGGCGCTGAACACGGTTTGATAAACAGTGGCCTGGATTCCATGGGCATTCGGCGCATCGAGGCCGGCATCATCGACTACGGGACGGACATCGACTCGTCCATGACGCCCTATCAGGCCGGGCTAGGTAAGTTCGTTGACCTGAGCAAACCGGATTTCATCGGCAAACAGGCTCTCGCAGGCGCCGACCAGCGCCCCCTGATGTTCGGTCTGCGGTGCGCCAGCGCCACGCCGAAGCGCTTCGCCAAGGTTTCCAGGAACAACCGCGTAGTCGGGCAAATCACCACGTCATCGTGGTCGCCGCACCTGGATTGCGGTGTTGCCTTCGTGCGCATGGCCGAGCCCGGCGACTGGCTCGGCGCCGAGGTTTCGGTGGCGGCGCCCGACGGCGGCAGCCTTGTCGCCGAAATCGTATCCTTGCCCTTTTATGACCCGGAAAAAAAGATTGCCCGGGGCTTAACCTGACCGAGGCGACAATCATGCCCCCTACAGTAACTCCCGAATCCGTCGGTTTCTCCAGCGAGCGCCTCGGGCGTATCGGAGACTGGATGGCCGGTTATGTAAATGCCGGTAAACTGCCCTTCGCCATGACCCTGATCGCGCGGCACGGCGAGATTGCCTACTTCGATATGACCGGCAAGGCCGACGTCGAAGCCGGCACGCCGATCACCGAAGATACCATCTTCCGGGCCTACTCCATGACCAAGCCGATCACCTCGGCGGCGATAATGATGTTGTACGAGGAGGGATTGTTTCAGCTCGATGATCCGGTGGCAGATTATATTTCCGCTTTCGCGCATATGGAGGTGGATATACCCGGCGACGAAATTCGCACCGAGCCTGCGTGCCGCCCCATGACCATCCACCACCTGCTGACCCACACTTCGGGCCTGACCTACGGGTTTTCCGAGGAATCGCGGATCGGCGTCCTGTACAAGGAACACAAGGCCGATTTTCACCCCCGGAGTGGGTCCCTGGAGGAGCTCTGCAATCGGCTGGCCACCCTGCCATTAGTCTGTCACCCCGGCGAAGCTTGGAACTACAGCGTTTCCATCGATGTATTGGGCCGCCTTGTGGAGGTCCTGTCGGGCCAGACTTTCGACCGCTTCCTGGAAGACCGAATCTTCGCACCCCTGGGCATGGTCGATACCAGCTTCCAGGTGCCGACCGCCAAACTCGACCGCATGGCGGCGCTCTATTCAGCAACCAGCGACGGCGCCATGAAACGGGCCGACGGCGGCGCAGACAGCCGCTACGGCCGCGAGGTCACGACCTTCTCCGGCGGCGGCGGACTGCTTTCGACCATTGGCGACTATTATCGGTTCTGCGAGGCCCTGCGCGGTGGCGGAGTTCTCGACGGCGTCCGCATTCTCGGGCGCAAGACCGTCGAGTTCATGACCCGCAACCACCTGCCCGGCGATCTCAGCGCCCTGGGCCAGGACCGCTTCACGGAATACAAACTCGACGGTGTCGGCTTCGGTCTCGGCTTCGCGGTGATGCTCGACCCGGCCCTGGCCCAGATGATGACCTCGCCCGGTGAATACACCTGGGGCGGCATGGCCAGCACCACCTTCTGGGTCGATCCGGTGGAGGACCTAGTCGGGGTCTACGCCACCCAGCTCATGCCGTCGGGCTTCTACTCGGTACGCCGGGAACTGCGCGCCCTCACCTACCAGGCGCTGATCGATTGAGATAGTCTCCCTCTATATTTGGAATTGTGCGCCAAGTTGTGATCATAGTTGGCTCTTGTTAGAGTATTGTTAGCGAAAATCGCAACACTCATAACAATACGACTCACAACTAAAGACTAGGAGGTCTCCGATATACATTTTCTAAAGAAACCCAACCTCGAAAAGCTTGTTCGCCAGGTCCATGATCGCAAGATCAGCCGGCGCGAATTCAACGCGACGGCGGCCGCCGCCGGCGTGGCGTTCTTGGCCCTGCCGACCGGTCAGGCCCATGCCACGGCCGGCCAGATGATCAACTACTTTACTTGGAGCGGCTACGAGGTGCCCGAGTTGCACCAGTCGTTTATCGACAAGCATGGCCGCTCACCAGATTATTCAGTCTTCGCCTCGGCCGAGGACGGCCTGCAGAAGATCAGGGCCGGCTATGCGCCGGACCTCGCCCACCCCTGCATCGACAACGTCAGGAAGTAGTTCGACCCAGGCATCCTGGCACCCATCGACACCTCACGTCTGACCCACTGGAACGACGTGTTTACGTCATTGCAGACCATGGAGGGCGCCGAGATCGACGGCGAACTCTATATGGCGATCACCGGCTTCGGCCTGTCGTCGATCATCTACCGCACCGACATCTACGAAGGCGAAGAGACCTGGAACATGCTGTTTGACGAAGAGTATGCGGGCCGCATCTGCCCCCGTGGCACCTACGTCAACCTGACCATCGCCCTGAAGATCCTCGGCGAGGACATGTTCAGCCCCAGCGACGCGGCCCTTGAGAAGGCGGCCGAGATGACGCGCAAGCAGCGCCCCCTGGCCCGCTTCTTCTGGGAAAGCCAGACCGACATGGAGCAGTCCATCGCCACCGGCGAGTGCGTCATGGCCTATGCCTGGAACGAGGCCCTGGTGAACCTGCGCGAGCAGGGCATTCCGGTCGCCTACGCCAACCCGAAGGAAGGCGCCTTCGGTTGGGCCTGCGGTCCCGTGCGCATCAACTCGGGCACCGGCGATGAGAACATGCAGTACGACTTCATCGATGCCTGGCTGGCGCCGGAGGCCGGCAAATTCCTCATCGAGGCCTACGACTACGGCCACGGCAACCAGAAGTCGTTCTATCTGGTGGCCCCGGAGACCCTCGAGGCTCTCGGCTACACCGACCCGATCGCGCTCATGGCCAACACCACGTTCTTCCTGACCATGGATCCCGTGAGCGATCAGAAGATGTTACGGCTTTGGGAAGAAATCGCCGCCGGCATGTAAGCCGACCAGAAAACGCACTAATCGAGACTATGGCGCGGTCCCTCGGGACCGTGCCTTTTTCGTGGCTTTCCCTGTAAGTCGGGGCTATTAGCGCGAAAAACCCACTGATTTACCAAAAAAAGCCCATTTTGGCGTATATTGGATTGGTCTACACCGCTCCACACAAGACGAGGTAGCGTTATGAAAACTATGGACACCCTGCTTACCGGTTATACAGCGTGGTTATGTCGACACTTGGGCGTCGGCCCCCGTCAAATCAACAAGGCCCGCGTCGTCAGCGACTGCTTTGGCTTCACACCACGGCCCGAAGGCGCTCTCGGCTTCTACTACTGATTGGCGTCCCGCGCTCCCGGCGCACCTGACGCCGAACACGGAACGGCCACCGCGCCGGCTGTATGGGTCTGGCCACAATTATGAAAAATTGGAGCGGGCGAAGGGAATCGAACCCTCGTCATTTGCTTGGGAAGCAAAGGCTCTACCATTGAGCTACGCCCGCCTGCTCCGTGCTATATCCTCTGTATACGAAAGCCCACCCGCGCGGGCAAGGTACTGCGCACGAAAGATTGATTTGGTGTGCGCGACCGGTCACGCTAGAAAACAGAGTGCTACCGCTTGAGTAAACCGTTCCAGTGAGAAGTTACATGTCCGACGTCGCGTCCCAAACCTTTCCCTTTATCGATACGGCCAAGTTCCGCGATCCCAACGTCACCGCCGACGGCAAGCGCCGCGCCGAGGTGGCGTTTACGCGGCTCGATACCCTGTGGTTCAACACCGGCACGCTATGCAATCTGACCTGCAGCAACTGCTATATCGAATCGAGCCCGAGCAACGACCGCCTGACTTATCTCAGCGCCACCGAGGTCGCCGCCTATCTCGACGAAATCGAAGACCAGGCCTTGGCAACCCGGGAAATCGGCTTCACCGGTGGTGAGCCGTTCATGAACCCAGACATTATCGCCATGATCGACGATGCCCTGGGCCGTGGCTATGAGGTGCTGGTGCTGACCAACGCCATGCGGCCCATGATGAAGCTCACCGAGCCCCTGCTCGACCTTCGCGAACGCTTTGGCGACCGGCTGATAATCCGCATCTCCCTCGATCACTACACGCCGGTGCTCCATGAGCTTGAGCGCGGCGCCCACGCCTGGGGGCCGACCATTTTGGGCCTCGAATGGTCGGCCCATAACGGCTTCAACCTCCATGTCGCCGGGCGCACCTGTTGGGGCGAGACCGAGGATACCCTGCGCGAGGGCTATGCCCGTCTGTTCGCCGAGCGCGGCATTCCGGTCGATACTTTCAATCCCCTGTCATTGGTACTGTTTCCGGAAATGGACGCGGTCGCCGATGTGCCGGAAATCACCACCGACTGTTGGGATATCCTTGTCGTGGCGCGGGATAGCCCGATGTGCGCCACCTCGCGCATGGTCATCAAGCGGCGCGGCGCGGATCGCCCGGTGGTCAACGCCTGTACCCTGGCACCCTACGACGACCAGTTCGAGTTGGGTCACAGTCTGGCGGATGCCCGGGGTCCGGTGAAGCTCAACCATCCCCATTGTGCCCGATTCTGCGTCCTCGGTGGCGCTTCCTGCGGGTAGTCCAAGGCATTTCTCCATATGGCGGCTGGACAACCCGGCCGCGCGCCATGCTATCTGGGGAGTATAGATTTGCCCTGCCGCGACGTGCGGGCGACAGGCTCGGGACCAACCACGATGTATAAGCAAACCACGCGATCGATCGAAGTGAGGGTCATTGCTCTCTATCTGGAGGATCAGTCAGTGCCGGAAGAGGACCATTTCGTGTGGGCCTATCAGGTGGCGATCCAAAATACCGGCGGCGAAATCGTGCAACTGATCAATCGCTACTGGCGTATTACCGACGCCAATGGCCGAATTCAGGAAGTGCGGGGCGCCGGCGTGGTCGGCGAACAACCAGTGCTTGGCTCCAACGAGACCTTCGAGTACACCAGCGGCACGCCGCTCGGAACGCCGTAGGGGATCATGCTTGGCACCTATAAAATGGAAACCCGCGACGGCGAGGCCTTCGACGTGGTAATTCCGGCGTTTTCACTCGACAGCCCCCACGACCAGGGCCCTGTCCATTAATGGAGACAATACGTGAGTGCAGCTAAAACCTCGACCGCCAGAATTACCCCGGACGCGGGCGCCGTTACCCGTGAGGACGCCGAAGCGGCGGTTCGTACCCTGATTCAATGGGCCGGCGACGACCCGGACCGCGAAGGCGTTTTGGGCACTCCGGCACGGGTCGTGCGCGCCTACGAAGAATATTTCGCCGGCTATCAGTCGGACGCGGCCGAGGTGCTGGAACGGACCTTCAACGAAACCGATGGCTACGATGAAATGGTGGTGCTACGGGATATCGACTTCGAATCCCACTGCGAGCACCATATGGCGCCGATTATCGGCAAGGCTCATGTGGCCTATCTGCCGCGCAACCGGGTTGTCGGCATCAGCAAGCTGGCGCGGATCGTGGACATCTATGCCCGGCGCATGCAGATCCAGGAGAAGATGACCACCCAGATCGCCGATATCATCGACGAAGTGCTCAAACCCGCCGGCGTCGCCGTGGTGGTCGAGGCGTCCCACCATTGTATGACCACCCGCGGTGTCCACCGCCCCGGCACCATGATGGTGACCAGCCGCATGCTTGGCGGTTTCCGCAAGGATCCCAAGACCCGGCGCGAATTCCTCACCATGATCGGCAATCCGGTGTCGCGCCACGGCGGTTGACGGCGCTTAAGCCTGCTTTGCAAATGTGCTAAGAACGTCCTGCTGACATTTTTACTGACCGATTCGGGGACGCTGGCGTGATCGACCTTCGCCCTGTTCTGTTCGTCGTCGGTATTCTGCTGACGACATTGGCTGCGTTCATGTTCGTGCCGGCCCTGGCCGACGCCATGGTCGGAAACCCGGACTGGCGCGTGTTCCTGGCGGCCGGGTTCTTCACCCTGTTCATTGGCATCACCCTGATGCTCATGAACCGCACCGGGCCGGTGCGCCTGAGTGTCCGCCAGACTTTTCTGTTGACCACCCTGGCCTGGATCGTCATGGCCGCCTTCGCGGCCCTGCCATTTTCTTTCGCCGAGTTGGAACTCGACTACGCCGACGCTTTCTTCGAAGCCATGTCGGGGCTGACCACCACGGGCTCGACGGTCATCGTCGGCCTCGAAGACGCGCCGCCGGGTATCCTGTTATGGCGCGCCCTGCTGCAGTGGCAGGGCGGTATCGGCATCATCGTCATGGCCATCGCCGTGCTGCCCATGCTGGGCGTCGGCGGCATGCAGTTGTTCCGCACGGAATCATCGGACCAGTCGGAAAAGGCGCTACCCCGGGCGGCACAGATTTCGGCGGTGGTCTCGATCATCTATCTGACCCTGACCCTGGCCGCGGCCATCGCCTATTGGTCTGCCGGCATGACCACCTTCGAGGCGGTCTGCCACGCCATGACCACCATCGCCACCGCCGGCTTCTCGACTTCCGATCAGTCCTTCCGCCATTTCCAGAATGCCAATATCGAATGGATCGCCACCGGTTTCATGGTCATCGGCAGCATTCCCTTCATGCTCTACTTCGAGCTCGTGCGCGGCAAGCGCAGCGCCATCTGGCGCGACGTCCAGGTACAATGGTTCATTGGTCTGGTGATTGTCGCGGTCGGCCTGATGACCGTTTGGCTATGGCTCTATCAGGACGTCGCCGGCGAAAAGGCCCTGCGCCACGCCGCCTTCAATACCATCTCGGTGATAACCGGCACCGGCTATGTCTCGGCCGACTACGGCGCCTGGGGCAGTTTTGCCGTGACCGTACTGCTGTTCGTCATGGTCATCGGCGGCTGTAGCGGCTCGACCACGGGCGGCATCAAGATTTTCCGCTTCCAGATGCTCTACGCCATGTTCGTGGTGCAGATCCGCCGGTTGCGGCAGCCCCACGGGGTTTTCGTGGCCCACTACAATCGCAAGCCGATCACCGACCCGGTGGCCGACGCGGTCATGAGCTTTTTCTTCCTGTTCGGCTTGAGCTTCGGTGTTGTTGCCGTCGGTCTGTCGGCCCTCGGCCTCGATTTTCTGACCAGCGTTTCAGGAGCGGCGACCGCCCTGGCCAATGTCGGCCCCGGCCTTGGCGATGTAATCGGCCCCTCCGGCACCTTCGCGCCCTTGCCCGATGCCGCCAAATGGCTGCTGGCCGGCGCCATGCTGGTCGGACGCCTGGAGTTCTTCACTGTCCTGGTGCTGCTGACGTCACGTTTCTGGAAGGGTTGAAACGCTACCGCCCGGCGCGGTACACACGCCCAATCAAAACGACTTGGGGCCACAGGACTACCATTGGCGAAGAAACGGTTGTATCCTGTGTTCCGACAACATCATTTGTAGAATACCAGGCATTAGTGGTTGGGAGTACACAGGCTAAGCGCGAGAACATTATGGGCCAAGCCTGAAGGGTGCCTCGGGATAGCGAATCGGAGATTAGGGCGGCTGTTAGTCGGATGTGTGTCGGTCTGCTCTTGTTTGCCGCTTTGGCAACCAACGGGATGGCCCCTGCCTATGGTCAGACGCTAATAATAACGGCCGACCGCATTGCGGAGCAGTTCAAAGCGCCGCCCGAGCCGCGATCCACATTCGATGAGGAAGATTATGACGTAGACGGCCCTTGTGCGTTACCAAGCGATTGCCCCTGGGAAGATCCTCTACTGGAAGCGCCGTATTTCCTGTCGGCAGAGGCCGAACAGATCAAATTCGTTCTTTCGAATGTCATCGTGGAAGGCGCGCCGGTCTACACCAGAGAAGATCTACGCTCGGCATATGAGCCGCTTCTAGGCCAAGAGATGTCCCTTGGAGATGTTTATGGCATCGCCGGGATAATCTCACAAAAATACGCACGTGACGGATACATCCAGTCACGTGCGATTGTACCCGCACAAACAGTCAGTGACGGCTCGGTTCACCGGTGACCTTTCGATCTTCGCTGCGGCGACGGGACAATTTGCAGGCTCGCAACTTCTGTCATCGGAAGAGTTCGGTTTCGGGGGCGAATACTTCGGCCGCGCGTTCGACTTCTCCGAAATTGCCGGCGATCACGGCGCGACCGGCAAGGTCGAGTTGCGGTACGCGCGCGCCGCCGACAGCGTTCCGTTCCTGAGGGGCATGCCGTTGAAAGACTTTCAATTCTTTACCTACTACGACTACGGCGTCGCCTGGCGGATCGACCCGGTTGCCAACGGTGTAGTCGATGGCAAGCACGCCCAGACCGGGTCGTCGGCGGGCGGCGGTCTACGCTTCAGTGTGAATGACAACATCTCTGGGTCCATCGAGATTGACAAGCCGCTGACCCGAGACGTAAGCGCACGAGGCACCGACGGTGAGGAGCCGAGACTCTTCTTCCAATTGAGCGCCAATTTCCAGCTTCAGAAGGTTGCAACCATTGACATAAATGGGTTTTGCCGGAAAAGGTAAGTTTCTCAAGGATCGTCATTGCTATCTCCATCGTTGCTGATGCTTCGACGGTAGCGCCGACGATCTATCTGTCGATCGGAACCAGGATGAGATGGGGAAGCTGCCCGACACGACGAGCCAAGCGTCCGAATAGGGCGCCGATTCACAAGTTTGCGCCATCATCGACATGGGCGCTCGGAGAGAGGCCTATCCGCGGCTGCCTGCCGAGCCGTGCGCGTCTTCAGGGACGACGGCGTGAACGTCGACCTCCATCTGCAACATGGGCCGGGCAAGCCCGTTGACGATCAATTCGGTCGAGGCCGGATAGACGCCCTTGAGATGTCGGCCGATGACGTTGCACACCGGTTCGAGGTACGCGCGATCGGTGACGTAGACGGTGATCTTGCAGATATCGTCGAGCCTGGCGCCCGATTCGGCAAGCAAGACCTTGACGTTGTGCATGGCCTGCTCTGCCTGCGCGGCGGGATCGCCCAGGCCGTGGAACGTCCCGTCGAAATCGTGCCCCGTCTGCCCGCGCAGGAAGACTTGGCGCCCCACCACCACCGCCATGCTCAGGTCGACATCGATGTTCTGGGCTCCCCGGTACCACACCTTGGTGTGGAATTTACGCAGTCGTTGGTGTGGCATCGGATCGGTTCCCCGCGGTGTGCCCGTCAAAGATAGATCACGCCGAGATAGACGCTCTCGGTCAGGTCGACGTCGAGGGTGTTCCGCGGCTGGTCATCGGCGACGATTTCGACGCGGTAGGCGCCGCTGCGACGATCGAGCCGGTCGAACTTGAAGTCCCCGTATTCGTCGCTCGTCACCTCGTCGATCGTGGCCGCGTCCTTGATCAGGGAAACCACGGCGCCTTTGACGCAATCGACCACCCCGCCGGCATCGACGGCGATGCTCCCGCCGATGAAGCACTTGGTAAAGCGATAGAGGTTCTTGTAATAGACGCGCGGTCTGGTGCCGTACTCCGGGTGCAAGACCTCGAGGCCTTCCGACTGGGCGAGCCGGGCCATTTCGGAATCCTCCAGGTGGAGCGTGCGCATGGCGCCGGTCGGACAGACTTGGGCACCCCGCGTCTTCGTCCATCCCTCGTCCAGCAGGTGCGAGTCGAAGGTCCAGTGCTGCGGTAGTTGCCGCTCGTCGTTCCACCATATGTTGCCGTAGGGGCAGGCATCGACGAGATGGCGCTGTCCCTTCGCTTTCGCAGGTTCAAAAACGACGATACCGTCGTCGCGTTTGTAGATGGCGCCGTCCTCGGCGGCCTTCGCGCAGGGCGGGTCGTCGCAGTGGTTGCACATGGTTGGCAGGTACGCGACGTCGACCATCGGCGCCTGCCCGCGTTCCTTCCTGAAGATATTGATCCATCGGTGCCCGTGCTTCGGCATGGCCGCCGTGTGGCCGGGAAAGTCGTTGCCGACATACTCGTCGTGGCACGCGATCACGCACAGATTGCAGTTCATGCAGTTCCGGGCGTCGATGGCCATGTTCCATTTCTTCATCACTGTCACCACAGTTTCGCGGGTTGCAGAGGCGGTCCAGGCTCCGGCAAGCGTCGGCCTATGTGACCGGCGCCGGTTCCTGCGCGGGCGCCGGTCGCCCGGCATCGATGCTGTCGGACCGCGACACGCTCAGTTCGGCCTTGCCGTCCCACAGCTCTACCTGCACCAGGGCCGTGCTATTGCCCTGGGAGTGTGCTTTCTTGATTTGCGTGCGGTTCGGCGTGAGTTGATTGAGACAGCCGCCCCGATCGACCGAATTGCCGGGCGTTCCCAACGGATCATAGACGGCGCTGGCCGAGTAGCCCTGAACGGTTCCCGGCATCAGGCGCTCGGTAACGAGAGAGGCGCAAACCACCGCCCCCCGGTGGTTGTAGGCCTTGACCAAGTCGTTAGTCTTGATCCCGCGTTCGGCCGCGTCCTTCGCGGTGATGCGGAGGATCCAATAGTAATACCCGTCGATCAGGACGCGGTGGTCCTTGATGTCGTTGAGGAAGCTGTCCTTGCCGTCGCCCTGGGTGTGGTAGCTGTATTTGGAGTGGGGCGTCAGCATCTGCAGGGGGTACTTCTCGTAGAGCTCGCCGCTGTGCGGCCCCTCCCACGACGGGTTGTACTTGACGATCGGCGGTCGCTCCGGGTCGTCAGCATCGAAGCGCTTGAGAGACTGGCATTCGAACTCGAGCTTGCCGGACGGGGTTTGCAGTCCCTCGAGATAGTCGTCGGTGTAGGTCCCCGGCAGGGGAAAGGGCTCGGGAACGTCCTTCTTTCGGCCCTCGGCGAACCACTTGAAGGAGAGCGGCGCCCTGAGTTCCTCCTTCTCAGCAGGAACCACGTAGTAGCCCTTCTTGATGAAGTCCCGCCACGAGATCACCTGCGGGAGGTCCGAGGCGTCGAACTGCCGCCTGACCCAGTCGAGATCGCTCATCCCCTCCGAGAAGATCAAGCCGAGCCCGAGCCGCTTGGCGAGTTCAAGGAAGATCTCGTAGTCCGATTTCGATTCGCCCAGGGGCTCGATGCACTTGTGCTGGAAGACGATGACCCGGTGGTTGAGTTGCTGCTGACTGTGATGGGCGTAGCCGCCGAGATTGGCGAACTCGCTGATGTCGTGGCGCTCGAAGTTGGTGCAGGCGGGAAGAATGACGTCGGCGAACTTGGCCTCGCCTTCGAACCAGACGGTCTGGTTGACGACGAACTCCAGCTTCGGCGACTGGTACATTTCCACATAGCGGTTGTTGTTGCTCATGATGCCGAAGTACGAAGCGCCGTAGCGGTAGAGCATGGCGACCTTGGCGAACCCCGGTTTGGGATAGGTGAAGTCCTCGAACTGGGCCTCGGTCGATACCCCGTCCCACAAATAGCCCTTCGCCCGGCCCTCAAGGATCGCCTCGGGAAGCCACAATCTGGCGATCCTCTGGGTCACCGTGTTCTTGGTCAGAATCTGCGGCATGCGGTTGATGAGCGACATGGCCAGAGAGGTATTCTGGAGATCGCCCGAAATGCCGCCGTCGATGTAGCCGGGGAAGTAGAAATTGAAGTCGACCGGCGTGCCCCACTGCAGGTTGCCCATGTTGACGCCGGGCTTGCCGAGCCCCTGCATGGCGATCAGGCAAACCATCGTGCGCGCCCACTGAATCCCCGTCGCGTTGCGGCCCGCGCCGCCATGGCCATTGCCCCAGGCGCCCGCCGCCAGGTAGGTCCTCTTAGTGCCCCATTCACGGGCCAGGGCGCGCACGTCCCTGGCGGCGACGCCGGTTTCGACCTCCTGCCACTCGGGGGTCTTCGGGGTGCCGTCTTCCTCACCCAGGACGTAAGCCTTCCACTTGTCGAACCCGACGGTGTGGTCGGCGACGTATGCCTTGTCGTAGAGGTCCTCGGTGATCCACACGTAGGCGATGGCCATGGCGAGGGCCGGCGAGGTGGTCGGTCGCGGCGCCAGCCACTTGCCGCCCATCAGCTGCGCCGTGTCGTTGAAGTACGGATCGATGTGGACCTGCTTGATGTCGAGCTTGCTCAGCCACCGGCGGCGGACGGTTCCTTCGTAAGCGCAATAGGAGGCGCCGGTCGATTCCGGGTTGCTTGACCAGTAGACGATCATCTCGCAGTTCTCAAGCAGGTCCTCGACGGTACCGTAGGTCTCCGACTGGCCGACGCGCATGGTGTAGCCCCAGTGATGGGCGGCGCCCCAGTACCAACCCTCCCAGCTATCCGGGTTCGAGTGGACGTCGGTGTAGCCGACGAGGTTCATGAAGCGCTGCGCGGCGCTGAGGAAGTAGCCGATGTTGCCCCAGATGTGGTGGGCACTGCGGGCATGAGCCATGGCACCGGGGCCGTGCTCCTTCTTGACCCGCTTGATCTCGCTGGAGACGATATCGAGCGCCTCGTCCCAACTGATTCGCTCGTATCCTGAGATTCCCCGATTGTGACAGTTGCGCTCGCCGTTGGGGTCGAAGTCGACCCGCTTCATGGGATAGAGCAGCCGGTCGGGCGAGTAGACCATCGACTTCCAGTTCAGCGCATGGGGCATGACAGTCGCCTTGCGCGGCGGCGTAAAGCTGTGACCCCTGGCCTCGATCGTCCACGGCTGGGGGTCGCTGTCGTCGAACTCGATGGGCGTGATGCGCAGCACCTTGCCGTCCTTGACGTAGACGAAGAGCGGGCCGCCGTTGGTATTGGTGGTGTAACGCACCGTGCCGTCGCCGACGTCGGTGCCGAACTTCAGGCCAACTGTTTGCAACTGCATGATGGTTTGCCCAAACCAGTAGGTCAGCTCGTCGGGGCCCGTCATGGTCAGGCTGAAGGTCTTCTGGGCCTCGATCTGCTCCCGGAAGTCAATCGGCGGCGTCATCAGGCGCGCACCGAGCCGGGCCGACTTGAAGGCAAGGCAGACGTCGGGATTCGGGTGAATGCCGCGCCTCGATGTGACTTTACCGCCCTTGAAGATGAAATATCGGCCCGCGGGGTCGTCCATGACCTTGATCTGTGCGGTGAGGTCTTTCTCCTTCAATCGGCTGCGGAACGACGGGTACTTCCAGGCCGTGTATTTCAACAGTAAAGCAAGGGCAAAAAGAACAAGCGAGAACTTCATGACGAGTTTTCTCCCCGGCGGCAAACACAGGATCGTCCAGGATTCGAGCCCAACGATCCCCGGACGGTATCGTCTTTATCCGACATTTCCCAGATAGCCTTCAAATTCATGGCAATCATACCCAAATTGCGCCGCCGGTGTAATGGTTGTCTCTCCGTCGCC
>CAZYDR010000078.1:0-17497 GCA_964645285.1 uncultured Alphaproteobacteria bacterium | reverse complement strand
CATGCGCGTCTTCATGACGCCTTCCTGAAGCTCGGTGGTGACCAGGCTCAGACGGCTAAGCGGCGCCGCGAATTCGTTGTCGGTTTGGCCGCGAACCATTTGCAGCAGTTGGTTGCGGGTCAGCACCAGTTCGCTCACCATGGTCATCAGGTGTTCGAGCAGGTCGACGCCGACACGAATATTCTGGTTGGCGATCTTTGACTCAACCGGTGCGTCACTGGCGCCAGCGCTTGGAGCCGCCTCGGCGGCCGTGACAGCCGGCGCTGCGGCAACGGCTTCAGCCGGGGCTTCCGCTTCGGTCGCGACCTCGGCCTCTTCTGAAACCGCTTCCGCCACCCCACTGAAATCTACGTTGCCGGCTGCCAGCTCAGCGTCGGCGTCACTCATGCTTGCGGCGTTAGACGAACCGGCGCCATCGGCGACAGCGCGAAGGCGCGCTATAAGGTCGACGTCGTCGCCGTCGGGCTCTTTCTCGTCACGCTCAAGGACGCCAAGAATGTTCCTGATGCAATCGAGGGCCTCGAGAATCAGGGTTACCGACTCGGCGGTGACCGTCAGTTTACCGTCGCGGTATTTCCCGAGAACATCCTCGGCCACATAGGCCACCGACTCGAGCCGGGGCAAGCCAAGGAAGCCGCAGGTACCCTTGATGGTGTGAACAAGCCGGAAAATCTCGCTGAGGAGATCCGGGTTGTTGGGATTCTGTTCAAGCTTGACAATGCCAGCGTCGACGCTGGCCAGGGCCTCGTTTGTTTCGGTCAAAAACTCATTGAGTAGTTCGTCCATTTGCACCCTCCCATCGTTACAGTCAGCCAAAAGCTAGTTGCTTTATTGCCTCTGGCGCGCGGGACTGGGATTATGGGTGCGGGCTAGTTAATAAGCTGTAAATGGACCGGATCGAATTCGGCGGTGTCTATGATCTAGGCGCCGTGGGGCAGGGACGCCGAAAAGCTGACTGCCGTCTCCGTGCGATTAAGGGTAAGGCCGCCGCGTCCCAGGGCGGTCAGCCGGACCGCGACAAACGGCGTAATGCTGCGGGCGTCGAGGTCGTTGAGGTCGCTTTTGCTGGCAAGGCTTTGATGCAACTAATCTTCGAGCTTGATGGCCTCTCCCGATGCTTCGATATCAAGCACCACATTGTCGCCACGGGCCGCAACCGATAGGGCGATGCGGTCCCCTCGGGGCAACACTTCCGCCACACAGACAATCGAATTGCGGCTGAGGGGAACCAGAATCGGCGGCAACGGTACGCCAGGATCCAAGGCCGAATCCGGCCAGTCAAGGTTAGCCCGGCCCAGTTCGAGATAGTCCGCGGCCAGGGTTTGTGCGTCGCGAAGCGATTGACCCTCGACCAGAACACCAAGTGCAATCCGGAAGAACTTCAGGCGGCGGGTGGTTTCGGCGCTATTGGTTGGGCGCTGAAAAGCCCTATTTACAGGTGTTTTTTTGGCCATTCAAAATGCGTGCGCTGGTCGCGGGCGCGGTGTACAACGTCACCCAATTTATCGACGTTCGAATTGAATAACCGCACGGAACGGGTAGGAGATCAGGGTGGCTCCGGAACATCAAAACTACCGACATCCAGGATCGGGTAGACGTAAGGCGCGAGTCGGCAACCGCGGCCGACAGGTCGAACAGGCGGCGGCGGATAACGTCGGGGCTTTGCTTGGCGACAAGCCGCGCCGGCGGGATTTATTGATCGAATATCTCCATCTTATTCAGGACCACTATCACTACATATCGTCAGACCATCTGGCGGCCCTGGCCGGCGAAATGGGCATTCCCATGGCCGAAGCCTACGAGGTCGCCACGTTCTATGCTCATTTCGATGTGGTGCGCGATGGCGAGACACCGTCGCCGCCCCTGACGGTCCGGGTATGCGATTCCCTGAGTTGCGAATTGGCCGGGTCCGATGAGTTACTGGCCGCGCTTCCCGGACGCTTGGGGTCCGATGTGCGGGTGGTGCGGGCGCCCTGTATGGGTCGTTGTGACTGTGCCCCGGTTGTCGAAGTCGGCCACCGCCATGTGCTGGCCGCCGATGTTGAAGGTTTGATCGCCGCCGTGGACGGCGGCGATCGGGCGCCGGTGGTGCCGGACTACGTGGATTACGACGCTTATATAGCCGATGGCGGTTATAGGTTGTTGCGCGACTGCCTCGATGGCAAACGCCATGCCGATGATATCATCGAAGTCATGCGCGGCTCGGGATTGCGCGGTCTCGGCGGCGCCGGTTTTCCGGCCGGCCAGAAATGGCAGTTCGTGCGCAGTGAGCCCGGCCCCCGGCTTATGGCGGTCAACGCGGACGAGGGCGAGCCGGGCACCTTCAAGGATCGCCATTATATGGAGAGCGATCCCCACCGCTGCCTCGAGGGCATGCTGGTGGCGGCCTGGGTGGTCGAGGCGACCGATGTCTATTTCTATCTTCGGGACGAATACCCCGGCGTGCGCCAGGTGTTGCAGGCCGAGATTGCCAAGATCGAGGCGGCTGGTCTCGACCGGGTGACCAAGATCCATCTTCGCCGGGGTGCCGGTGCTTATATATGTGGCGAAGAAGGCGCCATGATGGAGAGTATCGAGGGCAAACGCGGCATGCCGCGCAATCGGCCGCCGTTTCCCACCAAAGTCGGGCTGTTCGGCCGGCCAACCCTGATTCACAACGTCGAGACCGTCTATTGGGTGCGCGCCCTGGTCGAGAACGGCACCGACTGGTTTGCCGATCAGGGCCGCAATGGGCGCCAGGGGCTGCGCAGCTTCTCGGTCTCGGGCCGGGTCGCCGAGCCCGGCGTCAAGCTGGCGCCCGCCGGCATCACCATTCGTGAGCTGATCGACGAGTTCTGCGGCGGCATGGCTGCGGGCCACGAATTCAAGGGATATTTGCCGGGCGGCGCCTCGGGCGGCGTCCTGCCCGCATCCATGGACGACATTCCCCTCGATTTCGACACCCTGCAGGAGTACGACTGCTTCATCGGCTCGGCGGCCGTCGTCGTGTTGTCGGACAAGGACAACATGTGCGACGTCGCCCTTAACCTTCTGCGCTTCTTCGAAGACGAGAGCTGCGGCCAGTGCACCCCCTGCCGGGTTGGCTGCGAGAAAGCGGTCAAGCTCATGAGCGCCGGCGTCTGGAACGATGAGTTGCTCAAGGAATTGTCGGTAGCCATGATGGACGCGTCGATCTGTGGCCTTGGCCAGGCGGCGCCGAACCCTATGTTGATGGTGCTCAAGCACTTCCAGGGTGACCTGCCATGACTGATCGCATCGATTTTACTCTCGACGACAAGGCGGTTTCGGCCGGCCCGGACGAAACCATCTGGCAGGTTGCGAAGCGCGAAGGGGTGGAAATTTCTCATCTCTGCTATTCGGCCCAGGCGACCTATCGGCCCGACGGCAACTGCCGGGTCTGCATGGTCGAGATTGAGGGCGAGCGGACCCTGGCTGCGTCCTGCCTGCGCCCGCCGACACCGGGCATGGTGGTCAGGACCGATACCCACCGCGCCGACACCGCGCGCAAAATGGTCATGGAACTGCTGCTCGCCGATCAACCGGCACAGGAAAGCGCCCACGATCCCAAATCCGAGCTGTGGCACTGGGCCGAGCAGATGGGCCAGCTTGACAGTCGTTTCCCAGCCCGGAAAACCCCTGATGCTGACAACAGCCATCCGGCCATGGCGGTCAATCTCGACGCCTGCATCAACTGCAATCTCTGTGTCCGGGCGTGCCGGGAATCCCAGGTCAACGACGTCATCGGCATGGCCTACCGGGGCCACGGTTCCAAGGTGGTGTTCGATTTCGACGACCCCATGGCGGCATCGGCCTGCGTCGGCTGTGGCGAGTGCGTCCAGGCCTGCCCCACCGGGGCGCTGATGCCGGCCAGCCTGCTCGACGCCGCCGGCGTGCGCCAGGGCTACGCCGACAAGCAGGTCGAGAGCGTTTGCCCCTACTGCGGGGTCGGCTGCCAGATCACCTATAATATAAAAGACAACCGCATCCTCTCGGTGGATGGCCGCGAAGGGCCGGGCAACGAGGGCCGGTTGTGCGTCAAGGGCCGGTTCGGTTTCGACTACATTAATCATTCGCACCGCCTGACCACACCGCTGATCCGCCGAGACGATGCGCCTAAGGATGCCCTGGCCGACATCGATCCGGCTAATCCCTACAGCCATTTCCGCGACGCCACCTGGGACGAAGCCCTGGACGCGGCCGCGGCGGGACTGGCTCGCATTCGCCAGGACGAGGGGCCCCAGGGTCTGGCCGGCTTTGGTTCCGCCAAGGGCTCCAATGAAGAAGCCTATCTGTTTCAAAAGCTGGTGCGCGCCGGTTTCGGCACCAATAACGTCGATCACTGCACCCGGCTGTGCCATGCCTCATCGGTGGCGGCACTGCTCGAGACCATCGGCTCCGGCGCGGTCACGGCGCCTTTCACCGACGCCCTGAAGGCCGATCTAATAGTCGTCATCGGTGCCAATCCCACCGAGAACCACCCGGTCGCCGCCACCTTCTTCAAGAGCGCGGCCAAGAATGGCGCCACCCTGGTGGTCTGCGACCCGCGCGGCCATGCGTTGAAGAAACACGCGACCCACATGCTTCAATTCACGCCCGGCTCGGACGTCGCCATGCTCAATGCCATGATGAACGTCATTGTCGAGGAGGAGCTTTACGACCGCCAGTACATCGAAGCCCATACGGAAGGCTTCGATGAGATCAAGGAACACGTGAAGGCGTTCCCGCCGGAAGCCATGGCCGAAATTTGCGGCATCGACGCCGAGACCCTGCGCACGGTGGCTCGCAAATACGCCCGGGCCGAGCGCGCCATCGTCTTCTGGGGCATGGGCATCTCCCAGCACATTCACGGCACCGACAACGCTCGTTGCCTTATCGCCCTGGCGTTGATGACCGGCCAGATCGGCCGGTCAGGCACCGGTCTCCATCCCCTGCGCGGCCAGAACAACGTCCAGGGCGCGTCCGATGTGGGCCTCATCCCGATCATGTATCCCGACTACCAGCCGGTCGAGGACGCCGACGTCAAAGCCACGTTCGAAGCCTACTGGAACGCCGAGCTCGATCCAAACCAGGGCCTCACGGTGGTCGAGATCATGGACGCCGTCCACGATGACATTATCAAGGGCATGTACATCATGGGTGAGAACCCGGCCATGTCCGACCCCAACGCCGGCCACGCCAGAGGCGCCCTGGCCAAGCTCGAACATCTGGTGGTCCAGGATATCTTTCTGACCGAGACCGCGTTCCACGCCGACGTGGTGCTGCCGGCCTCGGCCTGGCCCGAGAAGGACGGCACGGTGACTAACTCGAACCGCCAGGTGCAGATGGGCCGCAAGGCAGTGACTATGCCCGGCGAGGCGCGCCAGGACTGGTGGATTATCCAGGAGATCGCCCGGCGCGTCGGCCTCGACTGGACCTACGATCACCCGCGCGACGTCTATGGCGAAATGCAGGGCTGCATGGCCTCGATCAAGGGCATCAGCTGGAACCGTCTGCTGACCGAGAGCGCGGTCACCTATCCCTGCGATTCCGAGGATCAACCCGGTCATGATGTGTTGTTCGGCGACGGTTTTCCGACCGCCAGCACCCGGGGTAAGATGGTGCCGGTCGATATCATCCCGCCGGACGAGCGCCCCGACGACGATTATCCCATGGTGCTGACCACGGGCCGGGTGCTCGAACACTGGCACACCGGCGCCATTACCCGCCGCGCCACCGTGCTCGATGCCCTGGAGCCCGAGGCCATCGCCTGTTTGTCACCTGCGGACCTCGATCGCCTCGGCATCGTGCCCGGCGACAAGGTGCGGGTGGCGACCCGGCGCGGTGTCATCGAGACTACGGCGCGGCGCGACAGCAAGGTGCCGGCAGGCGTCGTCTTCGTGCCGTTCTGTTTCGCCGACGCCGCAGCCAACATGCTGACCAATCCGGCCCTCGACCCGTTCGGCAAGATTCCCGAGTTCAAGTACTGCGCCGCGCGGGTCCAGAAAGCCGTCTGATTGGCGGCCGGGTACGGGCGCCCGAAAGTTACTTCGAGAATCGCGCCTTCCAGGCCGGCACATGGTCCCGGGCGATTTTCTTAAAGGGCAGGGAAAAGAGCTGCCAGACCCCGTCGTACTCCAGATGCTCGCCCTCATAGAGGCCGAAGTTTGTGGCCTCGCGCTCTTTCGGAATGTAGAGCGTGCCGTATATCCAGTCCCAGAATAGCGGGATACGCCCGAAATTCTTGTCGAAATGCTTGGGCTGGTCGCTGTGGTGAATGTGGTGTAGCGCCGGACTGCTGATGACGTGGCGAATGAATTTGGGGAACGGCAGCCAGATGTGGGAATGACGCAGGTGGTAGCCGGCGAGGAAGAACACGAAGGTACCGATATCCAGCTCGTCGATCGAAAACGCGCTGACTTCGACGGCGTAGCAGTAGCTGAAAACACCTCTCACCATACCGACGAATAGCCCGATCATCCAGAGATTGACGATCATATCAATCGGATGCATGCGCAACGCGGTAATCGGCGTCAGCACCGCGGCCGAGTGGTGAATCTTGTGGAACTCCCACAATACCGGAATCCGGTACTCTAGGTAGTGGGCAAAGAACAAACCGCTGTCGACGGCGAACATAATCAGTATCGTGAACGCGACCCTGGCCGTCACGGTGGGATCTAATCCGGCGCCGCCTGCGCCGAACAGGACCTCGAGACCGCTGCCGACCCACAGAGCGATCACCGAAATATTGCCGAATATCCAACCCAGCACCAGAACGTCGAGAAGCCAGTTCGCGGTAACGAACTTGTAATCGACGACCGCCGAGTGATGCAGGAAAACATTCTTGGGAAAGCAGAACCTGAGCAAGTCGCGAAGGGACCGCTGGCCGGGCTTGGAATCGCGTAACAGGTAAACCAGACCGGTTATCACCAGCGCCCCGAGAAGAAACAACCAGTAGAACCGGTTGGACGGCATCACCAAATAGCTGAACGGGTTCACCGCTTCGATAAAACGGTTGGTGAGGCTGGCAAGACTGTCGAGGTCCAGCGGCATTACCAATGATCCCGTGGTCGTCGCGCCAATCGACGGCGATAGACGTGAAATTCGTCCACGACGGCGATCCTCTCGTAATTCCGCCAGGTGGCCACGAAGCGAGGGTCGGTAGACAAGAAATCGATAAAGTCGAAATCGATCCTGTCGTACCATGGTTTCTTGCGGCGCTCGTCCAACACGATCACGGCGGGTGGCATGGCGGTCAGGTCGGCGACCACCGTATCGATAGTGTAGCGTTCGATTTCGCCGAGGCCCACAGTCATCGCGCCGGCCTGCCGTGCCCGTACGTAGCCCGGCAGCAGCCACAACGATGCCGCCCGCGACGACCACTTAACCTCGGCATATGTCACCAGGGAAAAACCGGTCCAGGTGTTCGACGATATAAAGTAGATCGCCTTGCCGGCGGCGTGCTGGTGCACGATGGGCAGCAGGCGGTCGAGGTACTCGTTGTAATGGAACCGCTCAGCACCAGGGGCCGGAGCGACAGGCCGGCGAGGACCGCGATGGCAGCCAGTGTGATTGCCAGCGGAAGGCGGGGCCGTGGGTTCGCTTCGCGGCTGTCCATCAGCGCCCCAGCCACCGTCAGGCCGAGGGTCATGACCAGCATCGCCCGGGTCGGGTAAATGTGGTAATTCCAGCCCCTCATCTGGGCCAGATAGGCCAGGAAGAACCCGACGCAGGCGACCATAAAGACATCGCCGGTCAGGGCGAACCGCTGGCGCCGGCGGGTCAGCCCGTGAATGATCAGCATGCCTGACAACAGCCAGGCCTCGGAGCGGTCCATGACGAAGCCCAGAGAGTTGCGGTAGGCGGCGTTGTAGACCTCGAGGGCGAAGGGCACCACCCGGCCCACGTAGTCCGGGGTGAAAACTAGGATCGACGCCAGATGGAGAGCGACAACCGCCGCAAGGGCCAGGGTTTCGGCCCTGAACAGGCCGCGCGGATCGCGGCTATAGCTCAGGCGGTAAATCTCAAGTAGCACCGGCACGAGGAGAAAATGAGGTTTGATAGCGAAGCCAAGAGCCGCGAGGGCGCCAACGAGAAGGGCCAGCGCCATGGGGCACGAACAACCCTCGGCGCGCCGGATGGCCAGGGCCAGGTAGGGCATGGCCAGGGTGATCATCATGGGCTCGCGCTGGCCGAAGTCGCCTGCCGGTAAAATTATCAGGACGAATGGCGCTACGATCAGCAAGCCTTTGCGCAAGACCTGTTGGCCGTCGAGCACCCGCCAGGTCAGCGCCAGGGACAGGGCGATCACGGCAAAGACATAGAGGAAAAAGGCGTCGACCACGAACAACCCGGTAAAGCGCGCCGCCGCCACCGCCGGCACGGTCAGGTAGAGCATGAGCGGCGGGTTGATCTCGAAGAAGATGTCGTCGTAGGGCACACCGCCGTCGAGCAGGGTGCCGGCGGCGTAGAGGTACCAGGCGACATCATTATTGGCGGTCTGATCGAGCCACCAAATCACGCAGGCGACAAATATCGCCGCGAGAAGTGCCAGTCCGGTTCGGCCGTGAAGCACTCCTGGCGTCGTCATTCGGCGGTTGAGACTGATTTTTTTTCGGCGGGCTGGCGGCTATCCGTGTCATCGAAGCCGATCTGGTCACGCACCAGATAGAGCGGCCGCGATTTGACCTCGGTATACATGCGTCCGAGGTACTCGCCGATGATACCCAGGGTGAACAGGTTCAAGCCCCCGATCAACAGCACCGAGACCATGAGCGAGGCATAGCCGGGAACATCGACCCCCATTATCAGGGTGCGAAGGATCAGATAACCGGCGTAGGTGAAGGCGAGAACCGAGATCAGCAGCCCTACATAGGTCCAGACCCGCAGGGGAACCGAGCTGAACGACGTGATGCCGTCGAGGGCAAAATTCCACAGCTTCCAGTAGCCCCACTTGGTGGCGCCCGCTTCGCGTGGCTGGCGGGCGTAGGGCACGCCGACCTGGCGGAAGCCGGCCCAGGCGTAGAGCCCCTTCATGAAGCGGTTACGTTCGGGCAGGCGGCGCAAGGCTTCGACCACCCGCCGGTCGAGCAGACGAAAGTCGCCAGCGTCCTTGGGAATGCGAATGTCGGTGAGGTGATTGTAAAGCCGATAGAACCACGACGCCGAAGTGCGCTTGGCCAGGGTGTCACTGCCGCGTGAGGCCCGCGCCGCATAGGCCACATCGTAGCCTTCGCGCCACTTGGCATGGAGTTCGGGGATCAGCTCGGGCGGGTCCTGCATGTCGGCGTCGATGATCACCACCGCATCGCCGTGGGCATGGTCGAGGCCGGCGGAGAGGGCGATGTCCTTGCCGAAATTACGCGACAGACACAGCACCTTGATGGCCGGGTTGTGCGCCCGATGGGCGATCAGCCGGGCCACGGTGTCGTCGCTGCTGCCGTCATCGACGCAGACGATATCATAGCCGCCGCCCAGGCCGCCGAGCACCGGCTCGATCCGGTCGAAGAAGAGATCGACGCAATCGGCCTCGTTGAACATGGGAACGACCACGGTGATATGGCCGCCGCCCGGCGCCGCAATGTCGCTGATATCTGCCATGGCGACCGATGATGAAGTGATCGCGGCGACAACTCAACCCCGGCGTTCAGGCCCCTGCCTCGGTGTAGACAAACCTGTGGTTCGACCAGTAGTTCCAGATGAAGGTCACGGCGATGCTGCCGACCTTGGCGACCAGCGGGTGGAGGAATTGCGCCAGGGCCCAGATGACGGCACTGGCCAGCCCTAGTCCAACCAGGTTTAGGGCGACGAACAGCAGGCCGCGAAGCGCCGCCGTGCGGCCGCGGCTGGTGTCGCCGAAGGTCCAGTACTTGTTGAGCACGTAGCTGTTGAGGACGGCGACCCCGTAGGCCAGAGCGTTGGCCGCCAGCAGCGGCCACAGGGCGACGTAATAGAGCAGAGCGAAGAGGGCGAAATCGATTGCCGTGTTGAGTACGCCGACAACGCCGAATCGAATGATACGCGCCCCATGGCGCCGCGATTTAACCATGCCTATGCCTCTGATTTGGCCAGCAGGGCTTCCGCCTCGGCCAGATCGTCCGGGCGATTGGCGTTGAAGAACGGGTCGATAGGATCGACGGTGAAGTCGGCTACCGCCAGGCGATAGCGCGCCGTCCAGATGTCGACCTTGCGGATGTCCTCGTCGAACACCGCCCGGCGCAGATCGTGGCGCAGCGCCACGGGCCATAGGCCGAACACCGGGTGATGGCGGCCATCACTGGCGGCACAAGCCATGTCCGCGCCGTCGCCATCGACAGCGTCGCGGAGGCGCGCGACGAGATCGGTGGGGAGGAATGGCGAATCGGTAGCGAAGCTCGCTACCCAGGCGCAATCAGGGGCGTTCTCGGCGGCCCACTCGATGCCGGTCAGCACCCCGGCGAGCGGGCCGGCGAAGCCGTCGATGACGTCGGGAATTACAGGTAGACCGAAATGGGCGAAGCGCGCCGGGTCGCCGTTGGCATTGATGGCCAGGGCTGTGACCTGGGGCTGGCTGCGGTCGATAACCCGCTGAAGCAAGGTGGTGCCGCCGAGCGTGGCCAGAGCTTTGTCGCCACCGCCCATGCGCCGCGACAAACCGCCGGCCAGCAACACGCCGGCGACCACACCCTCACGCGGCATCGTCGGTGTGGCTTGCTTTGCGGCCCAGGATGGCGGGTTCGTCCAAGACCTTGGCGCTGTCGGCGTCGAAGATAATACGATCCTCGCCGGCCAGGGCGATGAAGCGCTTGCCCTTGGCCCGGCCGATCAGGGTGAGTCCGGCCTGGCGCGCCAACTCGACCCCCCAGGCGGTGAAGCCCGAGCGCGATATGAGGATGGGGATCTCCATCTGAACGGTCTTGATGACCATCTCGCTGGTCAGCCGGCCGGTGGTGTAGAACGATTTGTCCGTCGAGGTCAGGCCTTCGAGAAACATGTAGCCGGCAATCTTGTCGATGGCGTTGTGGCGGCCGACGTCCTCCATATAGAGCAACGGCCGGTCCTCCTCGCAGAGCACGCAGCCGTGGATGGCCCCGGCTGCGAGATAAAGACTCTCGGTGGTGTTGATGGTCTTGGAGAGGGCGTAGATCCACGAGGTTTTGAGGGTCGCCGTAGCATCGAGCTCGATGTTCTCGAAGCGCTCCATGACGTCGCCGAAGGCGGTGCCCTGAGCGCAGCCCGAGGTCAGGGTCTTCTTTTGCAGTTTGTCTTCGAAATCGGTCTTGCGCTCGGTCCGCACCACCACGGTCTCGATGTCCTCGTCGAAGTCGATGGCGGTGATGGTATCGTCGGCGCGCAGCATGTTCTGGTTCAGCAGATAACCGACGGCGAGATAGTCGGGGAAATCGCAGATCGTCATCATGGTGACGATTTCCTGGCCGTTGAGATAAAGCGTCAACGGCCGCTCGACCACCACTGAGGTCTCCATGGCCCGGCCCTCGTGGTCGATGCCGGTGACACGCTCGGTCAAACGCAGATTGGTCGGATCGGGTTTCAACAGATAGCTGCTCATAGAGATGAATATGACGCGGAAAGGGCGCGCCGCCAAGGTCCGCTGTCGCCGGGGCCATGAACCGGAGATGAATGGGCCGTTCAGGCTGGGCTCAGGGCGGTGCTGGCAAAGTGAGGTTCATCGATTACGACAACCCTTGCCAATGGAGACCAGTCATGAAAACGCCCTTGCTCAAGCCCGTTCTGCTGACCGCCGCCGTCGCCGCCGTCATGGTTCTCACCGCGCCCCTTGAGGCCGAGGCTCACAGTAGCGGCAAAGGCAGTAACGGAAACGGCTACAGCCGCCACAACGGCTTTCCCCAGTTCGATTTCCAGTTCTTCCTGCCCCAGGGTTCGTTCGACCGCCACCGCCATGACCACCGGCAATTCCAGGCCATGCCCCAGCGGGCGGTAAAACGCATACTCAGGCGGCAGCACTTCCGCCACATCCGCCACCTGACCCTGCGCGGCGACGTCTATCACGCCCAGGCCAAGGATTCCTTCGGCCGCAACGTGTTCCTCAAGATCGACGCCTCTAACGGCCTGGTCATCCGCCTGCGTTATCGCCATTAGGTTTCCCCGGCTTGCTGCCATGGAAGCGCTCCGTTAGGGTCTGACACGTTCAAGGCGGAAAGGAGTTCTCCATGGCGGCTCGCCGTTGGCTGGCGATTGTTGTGCTGCTCGCGGGTCTTTGGCCCGCCGCGGTCCTGGCCGAGTCCCACGATTACGAGGCTGCGTTTGCCGAGATTGGCGAGCTTTACCGCCAGGGCCGATTCCACGACGCTCTGCCGCTGGTCGAAGAGACCCTGGTCGAGAGCGAGAGCCGGTACGGCCCCCACCATCCGATTACCGCCAGTCTGCACAACGCCATGGCGCTGCTCTACAAGTCCCTGGGCCGTCTCGATGAGGCCGAGGTGCTCTACAGTCAGGTTCTCGCCACCTTCGAGAAGATGTTCGGCCCCGAGCACCCGGACGTAGCCACGGCGCTGAATAATCTGGCGGCGCTTTACCGTAGCCAGGGGCGGCTCGATGAGGCTGAGGCGCTATACCATCGGTCGCTGGCGATCTGGAAAAATGTGCTCGGCCCCAACCATCCGGACGTGGCTATCAGTCTCAACAATCTCGCCGAACTCTATCGCGAACGGGGCCAGTATGCCGAGGTCGAGGTCATGCAGAGCCGCGCCCTGGAAATCCGCGAGCGGGTCTTCGGGCCCATGCACACGGACGTTGCGGCCAGCCTCAACAACCTGGCCAAGCTCTATCAGTCCATGGAGCGGTTCCCCGAGGCCGAGCCCCTGTACATGCGGGCGCTGTCGATTATCGAGAACGCATTTGGCCCCGAGCACCCCAACGTCGCCACCCTGGTCAATAATCTGGCCGGGTTGCACTTGGCCATGGAACGGCCGGTCACCGCCGAGGCGCTCTATCACCGGGCCCTCGATCTGCGCCAACGCCTGCTCGGCCCGGATCACCCCGATGTCGCCCAGAGCCTCGACCAGTTGGCGGCGCTGATGACCGGCCAGGGCCGCTTCGACGAGGCCGAACCCATGTTCAAAGAGGCCATCGGCGTGCTCGAGCGCTCTCTGGGCCCGGATCACTTCAGCATCGCCCAAAGCCTGAAAAACTATGCCGCATTGCTGCGAGCCACGGACCGGGCAGACGAAGCCGCCGCTCTGGAAGCCCGCGCCGGCAGTATTCGTAACGGCAGCTAGTCGGGCTCTTTCGGGGATTGCCGGACGCCGTCCGGTATCACCACGCCGGGCAGTTTGCGCGAGGTCCAGATGTGGTTCGACGCGGCGATGTCGGGTGGTTCGTCCAGGGATCCGCCCTTGATGCTGAGGGTGTTCTCCGCGCCCTCGGCATCCTGGTGCCACAGGCGCGAGCCGCAGGTCGGGCAGAAAGCGCATTTGACCCCGCCGCCACTGTCGGCCGGGCGGGACCAGAAATGCGGCGTCCCCTGGGTTACCCGAAAACTACCGGCCGGGACAATGACCGATATGCCGAACGCCGAGGCGGATTGCTTGCGGCATTTCCGGCAATGGCAGACGTGGATTTCAATTGGCTCCTCCGCGCTTTCGTAGCGCAGTTCGCCGCATTGGCCGCCGCCGGTTCTCATGCCGGGTACCCTTTCCTAATTGCCGAACAGACTATTGAGCGCATCGCCGGCTTCCTCCATGGGATTGACGGATTCCTCGGCGGGTTCGTCGCTTGTGGATTCTTCCGAACCGCCGCCGGTCACCGCGTCGAGCAGACCGCCTAGACCTTCGCTTTCGCCACCACCGGTTACCGCATCGAGCAACCCACCCAGGCCTTCGCCGTCACCGCCGCTGAGGCCGGGCAGGGGCAGGTCGACGCCGAAACCCGTCGCGGCCTCAAGCATGCTGTCGGGCATGGCGGCGAGACGTGCGGGGTCGAGAGCCGCGGCGCCCAGCACGGCGCCCCAATCGACACCGTAAGACGGATCGGACCAGGGGCCGGTAATGCTCACCGGGATGGGTAGGCCGGCCAAGGCCGCGTCGCCGCCCTGGCCCTCGGTTGAGGCGACCAGTTTGAGTTCGGCTTCGTAATCCACGGGTTGCGGTAGCAGGGGCACGAGGCCGGCGCCGCTGACCCGTAACAACGGCGCCAACATCTGGAAATCACGGTTGTCCAGCAGGCCGTCGACAATGGTGACCGTGCCGCTGATTTTGGCGAAGTCGGTCTTCTGGGGCGGGCCGTCCTCACCGAATCCCATCTCGCCCAGACTGCGGATGGTCTCGGCAATGTTGACGCCGTGGATGGCGCCGTCGAGGAAAGCAAAGCTGCCGCTGCCGTTGAGGGTTTCGACCAACTGCCGCTCGCTGGCGCCCGTGGCCTGGCCCTGGGCGTTGAAGTTGGCGGTGCCGCTCAACCGGCCGGTGCCGGCGAAGGTTTGCAGCAGGGGCAGCGCCTCCATGTTGGCGATGGCCGCCTTATAGGCCAGCGCCGCCCGAGGCCCGGACGCATCGATGATGACCTGGGTATCAACCGCGCCGCCGGCCATGGCCAGCTGTTGAATGGCGGCGTTGACCACGCCGTTGAGCATGGGCGGCTCCATCGGCCCGAAACTGACCGAAGAACTGGGCGAGCAGCCCCACCACAACACCTACCAGTGGGATTTCGTTATGGAAGACGGCGATTTCTTCAAGGGTGGCTACGGCGGCCAGGGGCTCTACGTCTCGCCGTCACGGGACATGGTAGTAGCCTTCGTCGGCACCCCCGATGCGGATAGTCAAGAAAACCAGATGACCTATATCGCCCGGCAACTCAGCACCGGCGCCTTTTGATTTAAGCCGGACTGTAAATGGCGTGGCCGGCCTGACGTAGGCGGATGCTGTAGAAGGCCGTTTGCGAGCATGTGAACAGGGTCCGCAAATCATCCCCTCCGAAGCAGAAATTAGCCGTCTGCTGCGGCGTCAGTACCGCGCCGAGTACCGTGCCATCGGGGTCGAACACCTGAATGCCGCCGGGGCAGGTACACCAGACATTGCCGGCGGCGTCGACCTTCATGCCGTCCGGTGAGCCGGCGCCGAGAGTGCCGTCATTGTACGGTAACGCGAATATGGCGCCGCCGGTGACGCTGCCGTCCGGCCCCGCGTCGTAGGCGCGAATGTGCTCGATCTCGCTGTCGTTGACATAGAGCCGTTGCTTGTCCGGTGAGAAGCACAGGCCGTTGGGACCGTCGTAGTCGTCGGCCATGAGATGCAGCACGCCCTGGGGATCGATTTTGAAAAATCCCGTGAACGGCAGGCCTGGCTCGCGCACGGCCCCGGTGCCTTCTTGCCGCCCATAGAGTGGGTCGGTGAACCAAATCGCGCCATGGTCGTCGACCACGATATCATTGGGGCTGTTGAGTTCGCTGCCCTGCCAACTGTCGGCCAACACGGTGATTGCGCCGTCGGTTTCGAGGCGCGTCACCCGGCTGGTCTCGTGTTCACACATGAGCAGGCGGCCTTGGTGATCGTAGGTCGTGCCATTGGTCATGTTCGACGGGTCGCGCAGGGTTTCCATTTCGCCGCGCGCCGGATGCCACCGGTGAATGCGGCTCGAAGGAATGTCCGTAAAGGTCACGTGGCCCTCTCCAGGATGCCAGGTGGCGCCTTCGGTGAATTGGAAACCGTCGCCCAACGTCTCGAAGGATTGGGTCTCGTCAATCAGCGCGCGGAAGCGCTCGTCGAAAATGAGAAAGTTTGTCATGGCCCTATGTATGGAGAGTGAGCGGGAGGTCGAAGGTATCAGTCGACGATTCGATTGTCATGGCCCGGAAAAAGCGTGTGATTATTACGTATATCTCTAGATTTCGTATTTAATCGACGTTAAAGACATAAAAATGCAGTTACCAATTAATTCCATGAGTAATGCGCCATGACCGAAATGGGCGCCGCGTTGGCTACGGCCCTGTCCTTGATCGCGGCGCTAGACGCCGAGCTTCTCGAGATTGTCGGCCTCAGTCTGGGGGTCAGCCTGTCCGCTGTCGCCCTGGCGGTTGCCATTGGTCTGCCGCTCGGGGCCGCCGTCGCCTTGTTCCGTTTTCCCGGCCGGGGCGCTGCGGCGGCCCTGCTCGACGCCCTCATGGGATTGCCGCCGGTGGTGGTCGGGCTGATGGTCTATCTCATGCTGTCGCGGGCCGGGCCACTCGGGGTGTTCGGTCTGCTGTTTACGCCGGCGGCCATGATTATTGCCCAGTGGGTGCTGATCACGCCGATTATCGCCGCCCTGACGCGCCAGGTGGTCGAGGATCAGTGGGATGAATACGGCGACCAGCTCCGCTCCCTCGGCGCCGGCCCGGGCCGGGCCATGGCGACTCTGCTATGGGACGGCCGCTTTACCCTTGTGACCGTGGTCCTCGCCGGCTTCGGCCGGGCCATCGCCGAGGTCGGTGCGGTGATGATCGTCGGCGGCAACATCGACCATGCCACTCGGGTCATGACCACGGCTATCGCGCTCGAGACCAGCAAGGGTAATCTGGTGTTGGCCCTGGCCTTGGGCATGGTGTTGCTGGTGCTGGCCCTCGGCGTCACCGGCGCCGCCCAGGCCGTGCGCGGTGTGGCACGGGCGCGGGGGGCTTAAATCATGGAATCTCCTTTACTGCCTCTCGCTTTCGACGATGTGGCGTTTGCCGTCGGCGGTACGTCGCTGCTGAACAATCTCTCGTTCACCCTGGCGGCCGGGCCGCGCACGGTGATTCTTGGCCCCAACGGCGCCGGCAAGAGTTTGACCCTACGGCTTTGTCACGGCCTGCTGCAGCCCACCAGCGGCGCGGTACGCTGGGCCGGACCAGGGTCGCAGGATACGCCGCGCCACCAGGCCATGGTGTTTCAGAATCCGGTCATGCTGCGTCGCTCCGCCCTGGCCAATGTGGTCTATGCCCTGGCGCTTAATGGTGTGCCCCGGGCCCAGCGAGTGGCGCGGGCCGAGCAGGCCCTGGCCCGGGTCGGTCTCGACGCCATCGCCCGGCGTCCGGCGCGGTCGCTCTCGTCTGGCGAGCAGCAGCGCCTGGCGCTAGCTCGGGCCTGGGCGCTTGAGCCCGAAGTATTGTTCCTCGACGAGCCGACCGCGAGCCTTGATCCGGCGGCGACCCGGGCCATCGAACAGGCCATTCATGGGGTCCACCAGTCGGGCGCTAAGGTGGTCATGACCACCCATGATCTCAGCCAGGCCCACCGGCTGGCCGACGAAGTGCTGTTCCTCCATCACGGCCGTCTGGTCGAAAGTGGCCCTGCGGCGGATTTTTTCGCCGCGCCGCGCAGCCGCGAGGCAGCGGCTTTTCTAGAGGGTGAACTGTTATGGTAAGGTGGCTTCTCCTTACCCTTCTGTTGGTCATGGCGGCGCCAGTCTACGCAGGCGAGCGTTTCATCACCTTGGCCTCGACCACTTCGACGGCCAATTCCGGGCTGTTCGACCATCTATTGCCCCAATTCACCGCCGCTACGGGCATCCAAGTGCGGGTCGTTGCCGTGGGTACCGGCGCGGCTCT
>CAZYDR010000077.1:0-17506 GCA_964645285.1 uncultured Alphaproteobacteria bacterium | reverse complement strand
AGCTTGAGTTTTTCAACAGCGCCTACGTCGAACTATACGGCTTCGACCGCGAGTGGCTGCTTACCAAGCCGCTTTTCGGCGAGACCCTCGAAATCCTGCAGACCAAGCGCAAACTGCCCGAAGTGACTGACTTTCCCGACTTCAAGAAAAAGCGCGAGGCCATGTTCACCGACCTCATCGAGCCGCACGAGGAGGCCCAGTTTCAGCCCGACGGCTCGTCGGTGCGCCGGATGGTCGCGCCGCCCCCGTTCGGCGGGCTGCTATTTACCTTCGAGGACGTCACCGACACCCTGGCCCTGGAAAGCTCGCTCAATACCCAAATCGCGGTTCAGCGCGCGACGCTGGACAACCTCTATGAAGGTGTTGCCGTGTTCGGCAGCAACGGCCGTCTCAAACTGCGCAACCCCGGCTTTGCGCGCATCTGGCGGCTAAGCCCCGAGCAGTTGGACGGCGACACCCATATTGCCGATGTGGTCGAGCAGACCAAGGAACTTTACGACTACGGCGGCGACTGGAACTTGTTCAAGAGCCGCATCATCGCCCATACCACCGAGCGCACGCCGACCTTCAACCGCCTCGAGCGTAGTGACGGCAGCGTCCTTGAATGGGCCAGCGTGCCCCTGCCCGACGGCGCCACCCTGATGACCTACCTGGACGTCACCGACAGCAACAACGTCGAGCGGGCGCTGCGTGAACGCGGGGACGCGCTCGAAGAAACCGACCGCCTCAAGTCCGAATTCATCGCCAATGTGTCGTACGAGCTGCGCACCCCGCTCAACACCATCATCGGCTTCAGCGAACTGTTGTCGACCGGCTTTTTCGGCGAACTCGAGAAGCGTCAAGGGTAGTATGTGCGCGGCATTTTCGAGTCGTCGTAACACCTGCTGCAACTGGTCAACGATATCCTCGATCTGGCGACCATCGAGGCCGGACACATGCAGCTTAAGTTGGGCGGCTTTGATATCAGCGGCATGCTGGCCAGCATGCTGACTTTGACGCATCAGCGCCTGCGTACCGAGAACGTATCCCTGGATTTCGACTGCCCCAATGATCTCGGCATGATGATTGGCGACGAACGACGCATCAAGCAGGTCATCTTCCATCTGTTGAGTAACGCCATCAAGTTTACACCGACCGGCGGCTCGGTAATCCTAGACGCGACCCGCGACGCGGACAGCGTGTCAATCACTGTGGTCGACACCGGCGTCGGGATCGCCATCGAGGACCAATCCCACATCTTCGACAAATTCTGGCGCCGCAATAGCGCCCCGCTGCAACAGGCGGGAACCGGCCTTGGCCTACCCCTGGTAAAATCCTTTGTCGGTCTCCACGGCGGCCGGCTCGACGTCGAGTCCAGTCCGGAGAAAGGCACCCGCATCACCTGCGTCCTGCCGGTCAATGCCCACCACGTTAATTAGAAGCCGGTGATGCCGGTATTGGTGGAATACTCGAAGTGCAGGGCCTCGTCCGGGAACACCAGCGGGTGGATGGCGTGGGCTGCCATGGCCGCCTCGGAAAATCCTGTAAGGATGAGTTTGAGCTTGCCCGGATAGGCAGTGATATCGCCAATGGCGAAAATCCCCGGACTGTTGGTCGCCGCCGTCGCCGGATCAACCACAATATTTTTTTTCGCCAAAGCCAGCCCCCAATGAGCAATGGGACCGAGTCCCATGGCGAGGCCGAAAAAGCATAGCAGGGCGTCGGCGTCGAGCCGCCGCTCGGCCCCGTCAATATCGCGCACCCCGACCGCCGCCAAGTGGCCAGCGTCGCCTTCCAGGTGATCAAGCTGGTAGGGAATGACCAGGTCGATGGCGCCGTCCTCGGCCAGTTTGTGCATGCGCTCGACCGTATCGGGGGCGGCCCGGAAACGGGGGCGGCGGTGAACCACGGCGACGCTTTTCGCCACCTCGGCCAAGGAGACCGCCCAGTCGACCGCCGAATCACCGCCGCCGGCGATGACCACACGGCGATCGCGGAAATCCTCGCGCCGGCCCACCATGAAGAACACGCCACACCCGTCACGACCCCCTTCGTAGTCGGCGAGACCCTCCAGGGGCGGCCGGTTGGGACCGAAAGCACCGCTGCCGCCAGCGACGATTATGGCCCGGGTCTGGATGGTCACGCCCTTCGACGTGCCGACCCGCCAGCCACCGTCGTCGCCTGGTGCCACCGTAGTGACCTGCTGGCCGAGATGATAGACCGGCGTGAACGGCGCCGCCTGCTCCGCCAGCTTGTCGACCAGAGACTGGCCGTCGATGCGGGGATAGCCGGGAATGTCGTAGATCGGCTTTTCCGGATAGAGCGCGGCGCACTGACCACCGACCATGTCAAGGGCGTCAACCACATGGCAGCGCATCTTCAACATGCCGGCCTCGAACACCGCGAACAGCCCGACCGGGCCGGCGCCGACGATGACAATATCGGTGGTGTGATTCATGGCGTGCGAATGTTCCAAAACGATGGCAACGATGGCGCCGCCTACCATGGCGGCGCGACCGGCGATTCGCAAGACCGGC
The DNA here is from genome assembly GCA_964645285.1 of uncultured Alphaproteobacteria bacterium. Taxonomy (GTDB): domain Bacteria; phylum Pseudomonadota; class Alphaproteobacteria; order JAAXGF01; family JAAXGF01; genus JAYZAP01. The sequence goes on along the minus strand of CAZYDR010000077.1, from coordinate 14,990 downwards.
TACACGGTTGCCGAACCCCATGGCGGGACGCTACAAGGTTGCTCATGCTCACCATCGCAAGCGCCGACATCATCCTCGCCGACCTCGATGCGACGCGACGTCTTGGCCGCCGCCTGACGAACTTGCTCGAGCCTGGCGATGTGATCGGTCTCGGCGGGGACCTGGGCGCCGGCAAGACCGCCCTGGCGCGCCATATAATCGCCACCCTGGCCGGCGAAGCCATGGAGGTTCCCAGCCCCACCTTCACCCTGGTCCAGGCCTATGAATTCGCCGCCTTTACCTTGTGGCATTTCGACCTCTACCGGATCGAGCAGCCCACGGACGTGCTGGAGCTGGGCTTCGACGAGGCTCTCGACGACGGCGTCTCCCTGATCGAGTGGCCCGAGCGCATGGGACCGCTAATTCCAGCCGAGCGCCTTGATGTGGTCCTCACCCAGGGCGCCGAAGAGGACGCCCGCCTGGTTCACCTGGAGGCCCGCGGGTCATGGGTCGCGCGCCTGCCACGGATCACCGATGACTAGCCGCGACGCCCTCATCGACACCTTTCTGGCGGCCAGCGACTGGCTCGGCGCCGTCCGCGCGCCTTTAGCCGGTGACGCCTCGTTCCGGCGCTACGAGCGCATCACCCAGGGCGACCGGGTAGCGGTACTCATGGACGCGCCGCCGGACCACGAGGACGTGCGGCCCTTTGTGACCATCGGCCGCTACCTGCGGGATCGCGGCTACAGCGCCCCGGACATTCTGGCCACGGACGAGCAAAACGGCTTTCTCCTGCTCGAAGACCTGGGCGACAGCCTCTATGAGACCCTGCTGCCTGACCATGGCGATGAGATGACGCTCTACGCCGGCGCCATCGATATCCTGATCGACCTTCACGCCATGGCCCCAACAATCTCCGCGCCGCCCTACGACGACGCCAAGATGCTCGACGAAGTGGGCCGCCTGCTCGACTGGTACATGCCCGCCGTGGCCGGCGTCACCCCCGACGACGCATCCCGCGCCGGTTTTTTCGATGCCTGGCGACAGGTTCTGCCCCTGGCCCGCCAGGTGCCCGATACCCTGGTGCTCATGGACTATCACGCGCCCAATCTCATGTGGCTGCCCGAGCGTGACGGCATCAGGCGGATCGGCCTGCTCGATTTTCAGGATGCTAGCATCGGGCCGCTGGCCTACGACGTGGCGTCGCTGCTCGAACATCCGCGCCGCGACGTGGCGCCGGCGACGGTGAGCGCCATGAAGGCGCGCTATCTGGCGGGCCGGCCGGAGCTCGACCCGGACGTGTTCAACATCGCCTATGCGGTCATGGGCGCCCAGCGCAATACCCGCATCGCAGGCAATTTCGCCCGCCTGTGGAAGCGCGACGGCAAGCCCTGGTACCTCGACCACCTGCCCCGCCTTTGGCGTCTGCTCGAAGGCGACCTTGCCGACCCGGCTCTGGCCCCGGTAAAAGACTGGTTCGACCACGCCATTCCGGCGGACAAGCGGGGCCGCCCGGCATGACCATAACTACCGCCATGGTGCTGGCGGCGGGCCGGGGCGAGCGCCTGCGACCCTTCACCGACACCGCGCCCAAGCCCCTGGCGCGGGTCGCCGGCAAGGTTCTCATCGATCATGTGCTCGACCGCCTGGCCGCCGCCGGGGTCGGGCGCGCGGTGGTCAATCTGTGGTACCTGGGACATATGATCGAGGATCATCTGTCGGACCGGCGGGAACCTCGGATTACATTTTCACCCGAAGACGCGTTGCTCGATACCGGCGGCGGCGTTGTCAGGGCTTTGCCACAGATAGGGTCAGACCCCTTTTTCGTGTTGAGTAGCGATACCCTGTGGCACGAGACCGGGACGCCGGCGCTGGAACGCCTCGCCGCCGCCTGGGACGACGGGGCCATGGACACCCTGCTCCTGCTCCAGCCCCTGGAAGGCGCTACCGGTTTCGCCGGGGCCGGGGACTTTTTCATGGACGACCACGGCCGCCTGTCCCGGCGCGGTAACGCGGCAACCGCGCCTTTCGCCTATATGAGCGTCCAGATCATGCATCCCCGGGCCTTTCAGGATTGCCCGGCCGGCGCGTTCTCCAACAACCTGATATGGGACCAGGCCTTGGCCGAGGGCCGGCTGTTCGGTCTGGTTCATCAGGGTGACTGGTTCCATGTGGGCGACCCGGACAGCCTGGCTGAGGCGGATCGGCTGATGTCATGACCATGACCGTCTCGAATATCGCGGCCGGGGCGCCGTTCGTCGATACCCTGGCCGCGGGACTGCTGGCGCGCCATGGTGGCGGTGCTGACAGCCTGGCCGACCTTACCGTACTGCTGCCCACCCGGCGCGCCTGTCTGACGCTGCGCGAAGCCTTCCTGCGTCTCAGTGACGGCGACGCCATGCTGTTGCCACGCCTGATGCCGCTCGGCGATGTCGATACCGACGAGGTCGAGCCCGACACCCTGGGGGTGTTGTCGGAATCATTGGCCGATGGCGGCGACTTGCCGCCGGCCATTCCGGGACTCGAACGCCAGCTTATCCTGGCCCGTCTGGTCATGAGCTGGGGCCGGGACGGCGACGGCGTCTTCGCCCGGGCCGATCAGGCGGCGCGCCTCGCCGGCGAGCTCGCCCGGCTACTCGACCAGGTTCAGACCGAGCGCCTGTCTTTCGACGGCCTTGCGACCCTGGTGCCCGAGGACTATGCCAGCCACTGGCAGCACACGCTTGAATTCCTCGATATCGTCACCAGCCATTGGCCGGCGGTGCTGGCCGAACGCGGCGTCATGGACCCGGCAGCGCGGCGCAATGGCATGCTTGAATCCCTGGCCGAGCGTTGGCGGGAAAGCCCGCCGGACTATCCGGTCATCGCCGCTGGTTCCACCGGCAGTATTCCCGCCACGGCCGATCTGCTCGCAGTCATCGCCGGCCTGCCCCTGGGCGAGGTGGTGCTGCCCGGCCTCGACCGCCAGACAGACGACGCTATTTGGGACTGCATCGACGAAGGCCATCCCCAGTTCGGCCTCAAGCGCCTTCTGGAACACATGACGGTCGACCGCGACCAGGTCGCCACCTGGATCCCGGACGACACGCTATCATCGCCAGCGGGCCGGGCCGCCTTGCTCAATATGGCCCTGCGTCCGGCAGTGACCACGGAAAGCTGGGCCACGGAACCGCCGCTGCCGCGCGATGTGCTGGCGGGTCTTGAAGTCATCGACTGCCCCGGCCCGCGCGAGGAGGCCGGGGTTATCGCACTCCGCCTGCGCCAGGCTCTCGAAACGCCGGGCCGTACCGCCGCCCTGGTCACCCGCGATCGCCCCCTGGCGCGGCGGGTCGCCGCCGAACTTGGACGCTGGGGCGTCGAAGTCGATGATTCCGGCGGCCAACCTCTGGCCGACACGGCGCCGGGCAGTTTCATGCGCCTGACCGCCGCGATGATGACCCAGAAGGCGGCGCCGGTGGTCCTGCTTGCCGCCCTCAAGCATCCCCTGGCCACCGGCGGTCTGGCGCCCGGCGCCTTTCGCGCCCAGGTCCGCCTGCTTGAGAACGCCATCTTGCGCGGACCGCGCCCCGGCAGCGGTTTCCCTGGTGTCGCCCACGCCCTGGGCAGCGCCAAGAAGGCGACGGATGACCTGCGTCGCTGGTTTGACGGTGTCGCCACCCTCGCCGCGCCCATGGCCTACCTTGTCGATGGCGAGCGGGTCTCGTTGGGCGAACTGGCCGCCGCCCATCTCGCCTTCGCCGAGGGTCTTGCAGTCAGCAACGAAAGCCATGGACCCGCGCGCCTGTGGGCCGGCGACGCGGGCGAGGCCGTAGCCGCCTTCTTCAGCGAGCTTATCGAGGCGTCGCAGGTCCTGCCACCCCTGGCAGGGCGCGACTACGGCGCCATTGTCGATACCCTCATGGAAGGCCGGGTGATGCGGCCGCGCCATGGCCGTCACCCCCGCCTGCACATTTGGGGGCCCCTGGAGGCCCGCCTGCAACACGCGGATCTGATGATTCTTGGTGGCCTCAACGAAGCCAGCTGGCCGCCCGATACCGGCGCCGACCCGTGGCTCAGCCGGCCCATGCGCGATGCCTTCGGCCTGCCCGCGCCGGAGTACCGCATCGGCTTGGCGGCCCACGATTTCGTGCAAAGCGCCGCGGCCCAGGACGTGGTGCTGACCCGTGCTCAAAAGGTCGAGGGCGGGCCCACGGTGCCGTCGCGCTGGCTGTCCCGGCTCCATACCCTGTTGCAGGGCTGGAAAATGGCCGGCGGTCTCGCGGCCGAGGCGAACTGGCGCGGCTGGCACGGCGCCCTTGATACGCCCGACGCGGTTCGCCCCATGACGCCGCCGGCGCCGGCGCCGCCCCTGGCGGCACGACCTCGGCAACTCTCGGTCACCCGCATCGAAACCTGGCGCCGCGATCCCTACGCCATCTATGCCCGCCATATCCTCAGACTACGGCCCCTCGACCCCATCGACGCCGACCCCAGTGCCGCCGAACGAGGTAGTATCGTCCACGAGGCGTTGGAGATCTTTGTCGAGACCTACCCCACCGTTCTGCCAGACGACGCCAAGAAGGTGCTCATGGACATGGGCGCGCGAACCTTCGCCGACGTCATGGACCGGCCCGGCGTGCGGGCGTTCTGGTGGCCGCGCTTCGAGCGCATCGCCCAGTGGTTCTTGGACATGGAACGCCAGCGCCGGGGTAGCCTGGTATCGGTCACGGCCGAGGCCGAGGGCCGCCTTGAACTCGACGGCCCGGCGGGCCCCTTCCTGCTCACCGGCAAGGCGGACCGTATCGAACGCCGCGCCGACGGCAGCGTGACCATCATCGACTACAAGACCGGCGGTATTCCGGGCAAGGCCGAGATCGTCCACGGCTATGCGCCCCAGCTTCCCCTCGAAGCGGTGATCGCCCGGGCCGGTGGTTTTGAGGGAATCGACCCGGCCCCGTCCGTGGACCTGGCCTACTGGAAGCTGAGCGGCGGCGACCCGGCCGGGGTCGAGACCTGGCCCAAGGTCGATAACGAAGCGTTGGCCGAAGAAGCGCTTGCCGGCCTGCGCCAGATGATTGAGCACTTCGACGGCGCGGCGACGCCCTATCACGCCATTCCCGATCCGACCTGGGCGCCGCGCTTCAACGACTACGCCCATCTCGCCCGGGTCAAGGAATGGTCGGACCTGAGCGGCGGGGGCGATACGTGATGGCCGCCACCGAAGTCACATTCGCTCAGCGCGACGCGGCCGATCCGGGGGCCTCGGTCTGGGTTGCGGCCTCGGCCGGCGCCGGCAAGACCAAAGCCCTGACCGACCGGGTATTGCGGCTGCTGCTCGACGGCACCGCACCACAGCGCCTGCTATGCCTGACCTTTACAAGGGCGGCGGCGGCGGAGATGGCCAACCGGGTCAACGGCCAACTTGGCGAATGGACCATGATGGACGATGGGGCGCTCGATGCGGCCCTGGAAACCCTGACCGGGGCAGCGCCCACGGACGCCCTCCGCCGGCGCGCCCGGCGTCAGTTTGCCACTGTGCTGGACACGCCGGGGCGGCTCAAAATTTTGACCATCCACGCGTTCTGTCAGTCCCTGCTCGGGCGTTTTCCCCTGGAGGCCAGTGTGGCGCCCCACTTCCAGGTGCTGACCGAACGCGACGCCGATGTGCTGTTGGCCGAGGCCCAGACCGACATACTGGCCCGCGCGCGCGGTAGCGATGATGACGCCCTGGCTGCCGCGGTCGATGTGGTCGCCCTTCATGTGGGCGAGGAATCCTTCGTCGAGGTCATGGCCAAGCTGCGCGGCGCCCGCGACCGCCTGCGCCGCCTGTTCGACCAGCCCGGCAGCCTTGAGGGCGTTATCGCCGACACCTACGATCTGGTGGCGACCGAGCCCGGCGTCAGTGGCGAGCAGATTGTCGCCCAAGCCTGTGCCGACGGCGCCTTCAACCGCTCCGCCCTGCAAACCGCCTGCGCCGCCCTTGACAGCGGCAGCGAAAGCGACCGCAAACGTAGCGCCGGCATCGCCCGTTGGCTGGCCGCGCCGGAGGGCCAACGGATCGCCGAATTCGACAATTACCGGCGGGTGTTTCTCACCGCCGAGGAGCAGCCGCGCAAGGAAAGCGGTCTGATGACCAAGGGCCCGCGCGAGAAAAATCCCGACGCCTTCGACGCCATGGTCACCGAGCAAGACGGCCTGGTCCAGACCATTGCCCGGCGCAACGCCGCCATTGTCGCCGAGGCGACCACCGCCCTGCTGCGCCTGGGCGGCGCCATGCTGGCGGAGTACGACCGACGCAAGCGCTTGCTGGCACGGCTCGACTACGACGACCTCATCCTCAAGGCGGCGCGGCTGCTCGATGACGGCGCCGGCGGCGCCGCCTGGGTGCTCTACAAGCTCGACGGCGGAATCGATCACATCCTGGTCGACGAGGCCCAGGACACCAGCCCCGAGCAATGGCGCGTGGTCGCCGCTCTGGCCGAGGAGTTCTTTGCCGGCAAGGGCGCCCACGACGGCACTCGTACCCTGTTCGTGGTTGGCGACGAGAAGCAATCGATCTTCAGCTTCCAGGGCGCCGACCTGCGGGCCCTGTTGACCATGCGAGATTTGTTCCGCGAGCGCGTCGTGGCCGCCTCCGAGACCTGGCGCCAGGTTGATCTGAAAACCTCGTTCCGCTCGACTGCCGTAGTGCTTGAGGCGGTCGATGCGGTGTTCGCCGGCCCGGCCGCCTGCGACGGCGTCGCCTTCGCCGATCAGGTCATCCGCCACACCGCTCACCGCGCCGGTCACGCCGGACGGATCGAGCTATGGCCCCTGGCCAGCGAGAGCGGCGATGGCGACGGCGAGCCCTGGCTGCCACCGGTGTCACGGCGCAGCCGCCACGGCGCCAGCGCCCGCCTGGCCCAGCACATGGCGTCCACTATTCACCACTGGATTGAGAGCGGCGAGCGCCTGGAAGGCCGGGACCGGCCGATCCGAGCCGGCGACATCATGGTGCTGGTGCGCACCCGGGGCGCCATCGTCGAGGAACTGGTGCGCGCCCTCAAGAGCCTCAACGTGCCCGTGGCCGGGGCCGATCGCATGGTGCTGACGGACCAACTGGCGGTCATGGATCTGGCGGCCCTCGGTGAGTTTCTGTTGTTGCCCGAGGACGATCTCACCCTGGCCACGGTACTGCGGGGGCCGCTCATTGGCCTCGACGAAGACCAACTGTTCGACCTCGCCCACAACCGCGGTCACCACCACCTGTGGCGCACACTGGTCCGCCGGCGCGGTGAGTGCGAAGCCTATGGCGCGGCCCACGTGGCCTTGGCTGAATTGCTCGCCCGGGCCGATTTCGTGCCGCCCTACGAGCTGTTCGCTGACGTGCTGGGGGCGCGGGGCGGACGGCGCAAGCTGGTTGCCCGGCTCGGCCCCGACGCCAACGACCCGATCGACGAGTTTCTCGCCCTGGCCCTGGCCTTTGAGCGCGACGGGCCACCCTCGCTCCAGGGCTTTCTCCATTGGCTGGCCGCCGGCGACGACGTCCAGGTCAAGCGCGACATGGAGCAAGGCCGCGACGAGGTCCGGGTCATGACCGTCCACGGCGCCAAGGGCCTGCAGGCGCCCATCGTCTTCCTGCCCGACACCACGTCGCTACCCAGCGCCGGCGGCGTCCAGGTGCTGTGGCACGGCGAGGGCGAGGGCGAAACGCTGTTGTGGCCGGGGCGCAGCGCCTATGACGAAGAGCGCTGCCGCCACGCCCGCCTGGCCATGCGCGAGCGCGAGTTACAGGAGTATCGCCGCCTGCTCTACGTCGCCATGACCCGGGCCGAGGACCGGCTCTACATCGCCGGCTGGCAGGGCAAAAAGAAACCGGCGGCGGGCTGCTGGTACGAATTGATGGAGAGCGCCCTGGCGCCCGTGGCCAAGCCCCTCGACTTCGAGGCCTGGGAGGGCGACGCCTATGTCATGGCCGGGGCCCAGACCCGGGAGCCCAGGATTGAGACGTCAGTGGCGGCCGAGGTCGCCGACGACAGCCCACTGGAAGCCTTCGCTCTGAACCCGGCGCCGCCCGAACCGGCGCCGCCCAGGCCCCTGGCGCCGTCGCATGCGCCGTCTCAGGGCGCCGAGGCCGAGCCGGCGGTCATATCGCCGCTGACCGCCGGGGCCGAGGACAACCGCTTCCGCCGGGGCCGGGTTATCCACCGCCTGTTGCAGCTGCTGCCCGAGGTTCCGGCGGACGACCGTCCCGAGGCCTGCACTCGCTTGCTCGACCGGGCGGCGCCGGACATAGCGACGAATGAGCGAGAGCAGATTGCCGGTGAAGTGGCGGAAATTCTTGGCGATAACCAATTCGCCGCCCTGTTCGGACCGGGCAGCCGGGCCGAGGTGCCGCTGGTCGGACTGCTTGGCGACACCGTGGTCTCCGGCCAGGTCGACCGCTTGGTGGTCGGCGAGCAGGAGGTCATGGTGATCGACTACAAAACCAACCGGCCACCGCCCCACGACGAGGCTCATGTGGCGCCCGCCTATATTTTACAGATGGCCACATACCGCGCGGTGCTGGCGCTAATTTATCCCACCAAGTCAATTCGTTGCGCCCTGTTATGGACTGACGGACCCCGGCTCATGGCGCTTAGCGACGAGGCTTTAGATCAGCACGTACCTTGACGATGCCCCGCCCCTTCCATAGATTCACCTGAGTGAACATCGCCCATGAGGGCGGGCAACAAAGGCGGCATCGTACTCCGGGCGGGAGGGTGCCCGCGGAACAAAGAGGACACCACAATGGGTATATCCCACGTCAGCGATAGCTCGTTTGATAGCGACGTCCTCAAGTCGAGCAGCCCCGTGCTGGTGGACTTTTGGGCCGAATGGTGCGCGCCCTGCAAGCAGATCGCGCCCGCCCTTGAGAAAATTGCCAACGATCTCGACGGCCGCCTCACCGTGGCCAAGGTCAATATTGACGAGAACCCGGCGACCCCGTCGAAATACGGCGTTCGCGGCATTCCCACCCTGATCCTGTTCAAGGACGGCCAGGTCGCCGCCACCAAGGTCGGAACCCTGTCCAAGAACAAGCTGCTGGAGTGGGTCGAGTCGCAGATCTGATCACGATGGCTCCGTAAAACGCCGGTCAGCCGGCCAAGGCAATTTTCCCGCCCTCGAGGCGGGATTTTTGTAATACTTGTATGACATCCGAATTGGATGTACTACAGACTAATACAGACCATTTTGGACGTATATTTGTGAAACTTCGGAATTTTTTGACGCAATCGAACCAAACATTGGCTAATTTCTCCGAAAAGGTCGGCGTAAGTGAAGTTTCCATGGGCCGTTATGCGGCCGGCAAGCGGGTGCCAAAGCCGGCGATCCTGAGCCAAATCGTCGAGGCCAGCGGCGGCGCTGTAACCGCCAATGACTTTTTCCCTGCCACTACCACGCCGGCGACACGCGATTCGGACGACGGCCCAGTGGATATGTTTATCTGCGACATTTGCGGCATTCCCCGCGGCAAGCGCCTCAACGGCGGCGCCATCGACAAGCTGTTCGGCCCCGGCGTCACCATGCCGGGATCGGTTTTCGCCGTGGACATCACCGGCTCCAACGTCGATCCCAGCGGCGTCGGCATGGCCGATGGCGACCCGGACGGCTATTGCAAGCCGGTGCCCGGCACCCTGGTTCCCGTACCCTGGGCGCCCCGGCCGACCCGCCAGGTACTGGCCAGCATGTTTGAAGCCAACGGCCGGCCCTATTGGCTCGACCCGCGTCAGGTACTGGCCAAGGTCGTAGCGCGCCTCAGCAAATTGGGCCTCAAGCCGGTGATGGCCCATGAACTGGAGTTCTATCTGCTCGACGTCGAGCCCGACGGCCAGGGTCGGCCGCAACCGGCACGCTCGCAAGTCAGCGGCCGGCGGCCAGCCCTCACCGCCACCCAGGTCTACGGTATGGACGAGATCGACGACGCCGCCGATGTAATCGACGCCGCCGTGGCCGCCTGCTGGGTGCAATCAATCCCCGCCGACGTGGCCATCGCCGAGTATTCGCCCGGCCAATACGAGATCAATCTCGAGCACCAGCCCGATCCACTGACCGCCGCCGACCACGGCCTGCTGCTCAAGCGCGCCATCAAGAGCACGGCGCGGTCGCTCGGCTACGACGCCACCTTCATGGCCAGGCCCTTCGAGGGCATATCGGGCAATGGCCTCCATCTCCACATCAGCCTGCTGGATGATGACGGCAACAACATCTTCGACGACAGCCGGGCGGGCGGCGACGAGCGCCTGCGCCACGCCATCGGCGGCTTGCAGGCGATGATGGCCGAATCAATGCTAATCTTCGCGCCCAACGCCAACTCCTATCGGCGGTTCGAGCCCGACGGCTACGCCCCGATGATGACCACCTGGGGCTACAACAATCGCAGCGTCGCCCTGCGCGTGCCCGCCGGCGAGGGCAAGGCCCGGCGCATCGAACACCGCAATGCCGGGGCCGACGCCAACCCCCATCTGGTGGCGGCGGCGGTGCTGGCCGGCATCCACCACGGTCTCACCCACCGCCTTGATCCGGGAGCGCCCATGGAGGGCAACGCCAACGAACAGGCGACGCCCAACCTGCCGATCCACTGGCTCGACGCCCTGCGCGCTTTCGACAATGCCGCGGTGCTGCCGAATTATCTCGGAGCCGACTATTGCCACGTCTACAGCGCCTGCAAATGGCAGGAGTTCACCGCTTTCAAGGCGCGCATCACCCCGGCCGACTACGAACTCTACATGCGGGCGCTGTAGAGTCTCAGCCGTTTTCGGCGAGCAACGCCCAGCAATTTAATAATCGTGACAGTTTACTAAATGCACCAATTAAATCTAAGCTGCAAGGGCGAGGCCCAAGAAGAAGAGTGGCGACAATAATTACGTATATTTAGTAAACTGTCACCGTAACCTAACGAATGAACGGTTTTGAGACCAAGTCCGAGATTCAGCAGATCGATTCCCACGCCCACGTCATTTTGATGAGCGGCTATTGGCGCAATTGCGCCGATCTCAAAGCGACCGAGGAGAGCGTCATCGACGTCATAGCCAAACCGGTTAATCTCGACAGGCTAGCTCTGCGGATGTCGTTAGTACCCTGCCGCTCGGCCACATCCACCTAACCATTGTCGGCAAGCAAAGCCCCAACCAGATAGTGGGAGCCGCAAATCAAAATGCGGCCGGGCGATGAGGCGTTAGCGAGGACTTCGCCCATGGCCGCGTCAACGCTGTCTGCAACGGTTACGGTAAGTCTCACCTCGGTCGCCGCCGCCGCCAGATCGACGGCGGTCATGCTGGCGATATCGCCGGGGATGGCGACACAACGGGCGTCCGTGGCCACCGCTGCGATAGGTGTCAAATAGCCCGCCACATCCTTACTGTTCAACATGCCGACAATCATATGAAGCGGTCGTCCTCGCCAATCCGCCATGGCCTCGGCCAGGGCGCGGCCGGCGTCGGGGTTATGGCCGGCATCGACCCACAACTCCCAGCCGTCCGGTAGCCGTTCCACCAAAGGCCCGCGACCAAGCCGTTGCATGCGCGCCGGCCATTCCACCCGCGCCACACCCTGGGCGATGGCGGCATCATCGACAGTGAACCCCTGCAATGCCCACAACGCGGCTACGGCCACGGCGGCATTCTCGACCTGATGAGGACCAAACAGGCCGGGTGGTGGGAGATCGAAGACCGTACCGTCGGTGCTATAACGGAAACCGCCCGTCGTAATCTCGAACTGATAGTCGTTGCCGTCGCGAACCAGCGGCGCACCGATTGCAGCGGCGCGGGCAGCAATGACCTCGGATGCGGCGGCCGTCTGAGGGCCGATCACGCCGGTGACCCCGGGCTTCAGAATGCCTGCCTTCTCACCGGCGATAACGCTCAGCCCCTCGCCAAGATACTGCACGTGATCAATGGACACCGGGGTAATCACCGTCAGGGCTGGCTGGTCGATGACGTTGGTAGCATCCAGGCGCCCGCCGAGGCCGGTCTCGAGCAGCAGCACATCGGCCTCGACCCGGCTGAACGCCAGGAAAGCCGCCGCCGTGGTGATCTCGAAATAGGTGATCGGCGCGCCGCCGTTGGCCGCCTCACAGTCTTCCAACAGGGCCGACAGGGCGTCCTCGGTAACCAGCGTGCCGGCTAGGCGGATGCGCTCGTGGAACCGGGTGAGGTGCGGCGAGGTGTAGGCGTGGACCCGGTAGCCGGCGGCCTCCAGGCAGGCCCGCATATAGGCGATGGTCGAGCCCTTGCCGTTGGTACCGGCCACATGAACAACTGGCGGTGTCACCCGCTCGGGATTGCCGAGAGCGGCCAAAATTCGCTCCATGCGGTCGAGAGAGAGATCCATCAGCTTGGGATGGAGCGCCAACAGGCGTTCGAGTATGGCGTCACTCTTCCAGGCTGGCATCCGTCGCCTCGCCGGCATCGGGCGCCTTGGGCATCTCCAGCGCCTGGGCGTCGTCGTCGGGCGGCGTTAACGCCACCACGTCCGCCGCCGGACCCCGATCAACCAACAGACCAAGCACGGTAATCAGCCGGTCACGCAGTTCGTGGCGATGGACCACCATGTCGACCATACCGTGTTCCAGCAGATGTTCGGCGCGCTGAAAATCTTCCGGCAACTCCTCGCGGATAGTCTTCTCGATGACCCTTCGCCCGGCGAAACCGATGACCGCGCCGGGCTCGGCCACGGCGATGTCGCCGAGCATGGCGAAAGATGCGGTGACGCCGCCGGTGGTCGGATTGGTCAGCACCACCACATAGGGCAGGCCGGCGTCCTTGACCTCGCCCACGGCAATTGTCGTGCGGGCCATCTGCATGAGCGACAGCACACCCTCTTGCATGCGCGCGCCGCCCGATGCCGGAAAAATAATCAACGGCGCCTCTTGTAACACCGCGAGCCGCGCCGCGGCAATGATCGCCTCGCCCACGGCGACGCCCATGGAACCGCCCATGAAGCCAAAGTCGAACACCGCCATGACCGTGTCCATACCGCCCATCTTGCCGTGGGCGACGACTATGGCGTCGTCGGTCTCGAGGCGGCCCTGGGTCTCCTTGAGACGGTCGCTGTAGCGCTTGCTGTCGCGGAACTTAAGCGGGTCGGCCACGGCCTTGGGCAGCTCGATACGCTGGTACGCGCCGTCGTCGAACAGGGCGTCAAGCCGGCCCTTGGGGCCGAGGCGCATATGAAAGCCGCAATGCTGGCAAACATTGGCGTTGGCCTCTAGATCGCGGCGGAAGATCATCTGCTCGCAGTCGTCGCACTTCTCCCACAGGTTCTCCGGGATGTCGGGCTTACGCACCAACGCCCTGAGCTTGGGTCGGACGAAGTTTGTCAGCCAGTTCATGGCACGATCCCGCTCAGTTCCTGGCGCCGCGAACGCCATCGGCGAGATCGCGCACCAGACCAAGCACGTCGTCAATCAGACCGGGCTTTGCCGCGCCGCTGTCGTCCAGGTTGGCTTTGAGCCGGTCGACCAGGGCGGTGCCGACCACGGCGGCGTCGGCCACCCGGGCGACGGCGGCGGCCTGCTCGGGGGTGCGAATACCGAAGCCCACGCCGATGGGCAAATTCGTATGACGCTTCAGTCGGGCAACCGCCTCGCCGATGACGTCGGCCGAGGCCGAGCCGGCCCCGGTGATGCCGGTGATCGAAACGTAGTAGACGAAGCCCGAGGTGTTCGACAGCACCTTGGGCAAGCGCTCATCGTCGGTGGTGGGCGTCGCTAGGCGGATAAAGTTGACGCCGCGCTCAAGGGCCGGCAGGCAGAGCTCCTCGTCCTCCTCGGGCGGCAGATCGACGATGATCAGACCATCAACGCCGGCGTCCTTGGCATCATCGAGAAAAACCTCACTGCCGTACATATGGATCGGATTGTAATAACCCATGAGCACGATGGGCGTGTCCTGGTCGGCGCTGCGGAATTCGCGCACCATGGCCAGAGTCTTCTTCATGGTCTGGCCGCCGGCCAGGGCGCGCAGACCGCCGACCTGGATCGACGGGCCGTCGGCCATGGGATCGGTAAACGGCATGCCGATCTCGATAACATCGACACCGGCCCCAGGCAGGCCCTTGAGAAGTTCAAGGGCAGTGTCGTAATCGGGATCACCAGCCGACAGGAAACTCACCAGGCCGGCCCGGCCCTCGGCCCGAAGATCGGCGAAACGGCAGTCGATGCGGCTTGGCGCGCTCATATCTCGACCCCCAAAGCATCGGCAACGGTGAAGATGTCCTTGTCGCCACGGCCGCACATATTCATCAGGATGATGTGGTCCTTGGGCAGGTTCGGCGCGATCCTGGCCACATGGGCCAGGGCATGGGCCGGCTCCAGGGCCGGGATAATGCCTTCTTTTTGAGAGCACAGCTGGAATGCCGCCAGGGCCTCGTCGTCCGTGGCCGACACATAGTTCACCCGGCCGATGTCCTTGAGCCAAGAATGCTCGGGGCCGATGCCGGGATAGTCGAGGCCGGCGGAGATCGAGTGGGCCTCTTGAATTTGGCCGTCCTCATCCTGCAGCAGATAGGTGCGGTTGCCGTGGAGTACACCGGGTTTCCCTTTGGTCAAGGAGGCTGCGTGCTCCTCGGTATCGACGCCGCGCCCGGCCGCCTCGACACCGTCCATGGCGACGCTGGCGTCGTCGAGGAACGGATGAAACAGGCCCAAAGCATTGGACCCGCCGCCAAGACAGGCAACCAGGGTATCGGGCAGGCGGCCCTCGGCCTCCATCATCTGCTCGCGGGCCTCGATGCCGATGACCGACTGGAAATCGCGCACCAATTCCGGGTAAGGGTGCGGCCCGGCCGCGGTGCCGATGATGTAATAGGTATCGTCGACGTTGGTCACCCAATCGCGCAGCGCCTCGTTCATGGCGTCCTTGAGGGTGCTCGACCCGGACGATACGGAACGCACCTCGGCGCCCAGCAGCTTCATGCGAAAGACGTTGGGCTGCTGTCGCGCCACATCGACCTCGCCCATGTAGATCACGCAGGGCAGGCCGAACAGGGCGCAGACCGTGGCCGCCGCCACG
>CAZYDR010000076.1:0-17539 GCA_964645285.1 uncultured Alphaproteobacteria bacterium | reverse complement strand
GGATGATATGACCGTCGGCGGTGGCGAACGATTGGTAGGGCACGATGTTGGGATGGCCGTTGCCATGGCGCTTCGGCACCTCGCCGGAGGTCAGGTAGTTGAGGCCCTGCATGGAGAGGGTCGCGACCATGGTATCGAGCATGCCGATATCGATATGCTGGCCCTCGCCGGTGATCTCACGGTGGCGCAGCGCCGCGTTGATCGACACCGCCGCATACATGCCCGCCATCAGATCGCCTACCGGCACGCCGCCCTTCTGTGGTGAGCCGTCGGGCTCGCCGGTAACGCTCATGAAACCGCCCATGGCCTGGATCAGCACGTCATAGCCGGGACGCGGCGCGTAGGGACCGGTGTGGCCGAAACCGGTGATCGAGCAATACACCAGGCCCGGATTGTCGCCCTTGAGATCGTCGTAGCCGAGGCCGTATTTGGCGAGGCCGCCGAATTTGAAGTTCTCTGCCAGCACGTCGCATTTGGCGATCATGCGGCGCGCCAGGTCCTGGCCCACGGGCTGGGTGAGGTCGAGAGTAACCGAGCGCTTGTTGCGATTGACCCCGACAAAGTAACCACTCTCCGTGGTGTCCTCACCGGCCGCGTTCTTGATGAATGGCGGACCAAATTTGCGGGTATCGTCGCCGGCGCCGGGGCGCTCGACCTTGAGGACCTCGGCGCCGAGATCACCGAGAATTTGCGTACAGGTAGGCCCGGCGAGAACCCGGGTAAGGTCGAACACACGGATTCCATGCAAGGGACCGGTCATGGTGCTGTCTGCCTCATAAATTCGCGAACACTGAACAATGGTGATTTATAGGATAGTGCGGAAATGAAGGCGAGGACGAAGCGCAAGCGCCGGACCCGCTTCAACCCAAGAAAATGGCCCGCGCCAATCGTTGGCGCGGGCCTTAAATGAAGAGCCGATTATTGCGTCTAGAAGCCGGCGATTAGCTCGGCCCATTGACGCTCGATCTTTGTCTTGATATCCGACGGCACACCCTGGACGAACACGCCCTTGTTAAGGATATCCAGCGGCTCTTTCGACAGACCACGGGCCAGCAGGACGTCCTCCTCGGTGGCCTCAAACGCCTTCTGATTGGAGTGGCCATAGCCATACTCGGTAATCAGGAAGATGCCCGGCCGTGGCCCGATCATGGCGTCGATCAGGTCGTGCGCCTTGTCGTAGTGTGGCGCATCGGAAGCCAGCACCAAGCCGCAAACCCAGGTCAGCGCACCTTCCTTGACGTCGGCGAAAGCGACATTCAGACCCTGGTTCTTGAGTTCCAGGGGCGAACTGTTCCAGGTCATGGCGGCAACCAGTTCGCCGGAGGCCAGGCCCTGCTCGATGGTTGTCATGTCGCTTGAGTAGTAACGCAACAGCGGCCGTTGTTTTACCAGCAACTCACGCACGGTTTCGAGATCGGTATCAGTAACGTTATTGACGTCGATACCGGCGTAAATGGCTGCACACCACCAGGCATCCTCGGCGGCGTCGATCATCGCCAGCTTGCCTTTGTAGCGTTCGTCCCACAGCAGCGACCAGGATTCCGGCTGGCCCTGCCAGTCGATCAGGTCCTTGCGATAGGTGATCGAGGTCTGGCCCCAATCGAACGGCACGAACCATTGATCGCCGGCGTCCTGGGTGAACTTGAGCGTCTTGAGGTCGTCGAAGACATCGCCCCAGTTCGACAGTTTCGAAGTGTCGATGGACTGGATCAGTCCTGCATCACGCCAGCGCCCGGTCATGCCGCTGCACGGATGCGTAACATCGACCACATAGCCGGCGCGCATCTTGGTGAAGGTTTCCTCGTTGTCGCCGAACAGCGGGGTATCCGGCATCTTGCCGCCGTTATTTTCGAGATACGCCGGAAAAAGCTCGGGAATGTCATAACCACCCCAGGTGAAGTAGATCGCCTCGCCCTCTTCGGCGCTGACCATCTTTGGTCCCACCGGCATAGTTGCGATGGCCAGTCCGACCGCCGCCAACGCCCTATTCATATCGCGGCGGGTCAGAGTACCTGCCGCGACCTTGTCCTTGACTTCGTTGGTGTCCATTTTTTCGCTCCCACAAATAGTGTGGCTTCGCCAACCAGGTTGTTTTTCTCTTCTCCCGCACGATCGACATGGGCACTCACCCCTTGGGGGATTGCCCGGCGTATCTTGAACTTATCATACGGTCGGGTCTTAATCGGCCTCGTCTGGACGTGTTTCGAAAGCCAGTTGATCAATACTCAACATTATTTTTCACAGACTATCTGTTCGATCAGTCAGTATAAATGTGCATTCGCCGACGAGAAATTGAACAGGTCGTTGCCGTGCCGACAGCAAAAAAAGCCACAGACAAGCGACACCTCCGAGGAGAGGAGAGCAGAGCAAACGCGCGATCATGAATGCCCTGATCGACTGCATCGCAAGCCGGGGGTTGCGCTACACAACCCTCGACACAGTGGTCGAACGGGCAAAGGTTTCGCGCTCCCTGGTGGCCTTTCACTTCAAATCGAAGAACAAGATGCACATGGATCTGCTCAACTATCTCGGCGGGCAGTTCAGTACGGGCTGGGATGCGGTTCTCGCGGACGGCGGTGACACGCCGGGCGAGCAATTGCTCAAGCTACTCTAATACGACGTCGGGTTCGCCAGCGAGCATCCTAAGTACCTGGCCGTCTGGCATGCTTTTTGGGGGCAGGCAAAAGGCAGCACCCTGTATCGTGAAGTCGGCTTTCCCAGAGACCGGTGTTACAAGCAGGACATAAGGGATCTACTGCAGGAACTGGTCACGGCTGGCGCCAACGATCATGTCGACGTGCCGGCGCTGAACAAGGGCATCGAAGCCATGCTGTTCGGCCTCTGGCTGGATGCCCATCTTCACCCGAGCCGCGATCATCATGCCGTCAGCATGCGGGCCATAAACGCCTATCTGAATGCTATTTTTCCAGGGCAGTTCGCTACCGACTAGACAGCCCTGACGATGGCGGGCAGTGTCCCAGCCATGGAGGTTTTCAAATTTCTTCAGGGGTCCACGCCGCTGCTGGTCAGCATTCCCCATTGCGGCACCCACGTGCCCGATTCCATTGCCACCCGCATGACGCCCGAGGCACTGGTGTTGGCCGACACGGACTGGCATTTGGAGCAGCTCTACGATTTCGCGACCAATCTCGGCGCCAGCGTGCTGGCCGCGACTCACTCGCGCTATGTGGTCGACCTCAATCGGCCGCCTGATGGCGCGGCGCTATACCCCGGCGCCGACAATACGGAGCTGTGCCCGACAACCACCTTCGCCCGCGACCCGATCTATCATAACGGCGAGGCCCCCGAGGCGACGGAAATCGACCAGCGGGTCTCCACCTATTGGCGGCCCTATCACGATAAGCTTGCCGCCACATTGGCGGGCCTGCACACGGATCATGTCGTAGCCCTGCTGTTCGACGCCCATTCAATCGCCAGCCGGGTGCCGCGGTTTTTCGAGGGCCGATTGCCCGACTTTAACCTCGGAACCGGTGGCGGCACGTCGGCGGACCCTGATCTGGCCGCCGGTCTTTTAGCGATGTGCGACGATGCGGCAGGCTTCACCAGCGTGCTCAACGGCCGCTTTACCGGCGGCTACATCACCCGAACCTATGGCAACCCGGCGGCCAACATTCACGCGGTCCAGCTGGAGCAGTCTCAAATTACCTACATGAACGAAGATGCGCCTTTCGCCTATCGTCCTGACCGAGCCGATCGTGTGCGCCCGGTGCTCAAGACACTTCTCGGCGACATGCTCGCCTGGGCCGGTGGAACTACCCCCTAACGACGGTACCCAACGTGGTGAGACCGGGCACAGTGCGGGTGCCGGTCGGAAAATGGTTGTCATCGCCGGGTCTCACCCGACCAAGAAAATCCACGCCGCAAGCCGTGGCGGCGTCCCAATCGGCCATGGCGTCACCAACAAATAGCGCGCCGTCCGGCATCAGGCCATGACGATCAAGCAAGTTACGCAGAATGTCCTCCTTGCCGAGGGGCGAACCGCGGACCTCAACGAAAAATCCGGTGATTTTCCGCCTTTCAGCAATGCGGCGAACTTCATCCTCGGGCGTTCCGGACACCACGAACAGTGGGATATCCCGATGATGGGATTCAAGAAAATCACGGGCGCCGGCGACATCGTCACACGTCGCTACCTGGTCCTCGACCCGGGCGGTGTAGGTTTCACCCAATGTAGCGAGTTCATGGTCGCTCAAGGCGACGCCGAGGAAAGCCTGATGGCAGTGACGAATCTTGACCAGCCGCGAAATGCCTTCGTTGGCCTTGTGATGGGTCGCCACCCGCGCCACCACGTCCGGGCCGTATACTCCCTATAGAGGGCCTGGAAAGCCTTCGCCTTGATGGCGGTCGACTCAACCAACACGCCGTCGAAGTCGAGGAATACCGATTGGTAGAGCATCCGCGAGCTTTCTTGCATTAAGTTTTACCCATCCATTGCACGGCACCGGTTGCCGAAGTCCACCCGTCTGTATAATACTGGCGCCACACGGTTGAAGTGCCAATTCAGGTTGCATCAGCCGATACATAACAAACGACACACAACTGGGAGGAAAATAATGTCGATCCGCGAAACGATTTTCACGTTCATGTCGGGCTTGGCTTTGGCCAGCCTGTTGATCATGCAGTCTGCGCCCGCCACCGCGGCGGAATGCCCGCGCGGCACCCTCGATGCACAATATTGCGACCGCGACGGCGATCAGATTGCCGATCTGCCAACCGATCCGGCCGATTGGGTCAATCCCGATACCTTGATCTTCGCCTACACCCCGGTCGAGGATCCGGCGGTCTACAAGTCGGTCTGGGCGGGCTTCATCGACCATATGGCGAAAGTAACGGGCAAGGAGGTTCTGTTCTTCTCGGTCCAGTCGAACGCCGCCCAATTGGAAGCCATGCGTTCGGGCCGCCTGCACGTGGCCGGTTTCAACACGGGCTCGAACCCGATCGCCGTGAGTTGCGCGGGATTCTCGCCGTTTGCCATGATGGCGTCGCCCGATGGCTCCTTCGGCTACGAGATGGAAATCATCGTTCCCGCCGATAGCGACATGATGACACCGGCCGATATCAAGGGCAGAACCCTGACTTTTACCTCGCCGACTTCCAACTCGGGCAACAAGGCCCCTTCGGCGCTGCTGAAGTCTGAATTCGGCCTCATCAAGGACGTTGATTTCCAAACCGACTTCTCGGGCAAGCACGACAACTCGGTCATGGGTATCGCCAATGGCGACTACGAAGTCGCCTCGATCGCCAACTCGGTCATGCGCCGAATGATCGACCGCGGGGTCGTGGATCCGGCCAATATCCGTACCATCTACAAATCGCAGACCTTTCCGACCACCGGCTACGGCCATGCCCACAACCTGGATCCGACCCTGGTGGCGCTGATCAAGCAGTCTTTCTTCACCTTCGAGTGGGAAGGCTCGGCACTCAAGGAGGAGTTCCAGAAATCCGGCGAAGGCAAGTTCATTTCGATCGTCCACAAGTTCGATTGGAACGTTATCCGTAAGATCGATACGGCCAACGGCATCGAGTACGCATGTAAATAATACGCAATCTCCGCCCGCGGCGTTTACACCTGCGCGAACCTGCGGGCGGATTCCAATCACTTGTCCTTATAAGACCAGACGAGGAACGCCATGCTGCGGATTGCCGGCCTGTCTAAACGCTACAAGACCGGTGACCTTGCCCTCAAGGGCATCGATCTGGAGCTACCGGACAGCCAGGTGATGGCGCTGATCGGTCCTTCCGGGGCCGGCAAGTCGACGCTTATCCGCTGCATCAACCGGCTGGTGGAACCGACCTCGGGTGCGGTCTTCCTGAATGACCTGAATGTGGCCACCCTGAGCTCGGGCAAGCTTCGCAAGGCGCGGCGGCGCATGGGCATGATCTTCCAGGAATACGCCCTGGTAGAGCGCCTGACGGTGATGGAAAACGTGCTTTCCGGCCGCCTCGGATACGTCGGCTTCTGGCGCAGCTATTTTCGAAAATTTCCGCAAAGCGATATCGACGAAGTCTTCCGCCTGCTCGAGCGCGTTGGCCTGGACCACATGGTCGACAAGCGGGCCGACGAGCTGTCCGGCGGCCAGCGCCAAAGGGTGGGCATTTGCCGGGCCCTGGTGCAGGACCCTGAGGTCCTACTGGTGGACGAACCCACGGCGTCGCTTGACCCCAAGACGTCGCGCCAGATCATGCGTCTCATCGTTGAGTTGTGCGAGGAGCGCGGCCTCTCCGCGATCATCAATATTCACGACGTGTTGTTGGCGCAAATGTTTTCCAAGCGCGTCGTCGGCCTGGACCAGGGGACGATCGTCTACGACGGACCACCCGCCGGCCTGACTCCCGACGTGCTAACAGATATCTACGGCGAAGAGGACTGGTCTGAAACCATCCGCGTGGTCAAGGACGATAACGAAACGGATAGCGCAAGCCAAGGATCGGCGGCATGACCTCCGGTCCGGGCGCCACCGCCCGGCGGACCTGGAAACGTCCGCCCTTTATCAAGCGGCCGCTGCTGCGTTGGGGACTCATGGTCGGCGCCGCCGTGTATATTATGCTGGCGCTCGGCACCATGGACGCCAACTGGGGGCGGGTCGCCGACGGGGCGCCGCGGGCCTATCGTTTTATTTCATCGTTCTTTCCACCGGATTTCACGTCGCGCGGCGGCGACATTCTGGATGGCATTTTCGAAAGCCTGTGGATGACCGTGGTATCGACGGCGTTCGGCATCGCCCTGTCGATTCCCATCGGTCTCGGCGCGGCGCGCAATCTGGCACCCCGGCCAGTTTATCTCTGCGCCCGGGCCATCCTCGCCATATCGCGGACGTTTCCGGAAATTATCCTGGCGCTGTTTGCCGTGAAGCTGCTCGGCTTTGGCCCGTTTGCCGGCATCCTCGCCCTGTCCATCGCCACCATCGGTTTCTACGGCAAGCTTCTCGCCGAGGACATCGAATCCATAGATCCGGGTCAGGCCGAAGCCGTCAAGGCGACCGGGGCAAATTGGTTCCAGTGGCTCAACTACGCGGTGCAGCCGCAGGTCATGCCGCGCATGATCGGTTTGGGGATGTATCGTTTAGACATCAATTTTCGCGAATCGGCAGTCGTTGGCATTGTCGGCGGCGGCGGCATTGGCGCGACCCTGCTGACCTCATTCGACCGCTATGAATTCGATTCGGCGGCGGCGATTTTGCTCATCATCATTGGCATTGTCATGGTCGTCGAATATACCTCCGGCTACATCAGAAACTGGGTGCAGTAATGCCGGTCGCGACAGTCAACGACAGCAAAGTCTGGCGGCGCCGCGACCGTAACCGGCAACTGACCATATGGGCCGGCCAGTTCCTCACCGTGGTGCTCATCGTCTATTGCTGGGAACTGGTTTCCGAGCGAACCATCTGGTACTTCGTCTCGGATGCACCGCGCCAGGCGCTAGATCTGGCCGAACGCATGGTGCCGCCGAAGTGGAGTTATATGGACGACTTGTGGCGGCCCATCTGGGACACCGTCAGCATCGCCACTCTGGGAACTCTCATGGCGATCACCATCGCCTTTCCCCTGGCCTTTCTGGCGGCCCGCAACACCACCCCCAGTGCAAGGTTCGTGCGCCCCCTGGCGTTGTTCATTATCGTCTCATCGCGCTCAATCAACTCGTTGCTGTGGGCCTTGATGCTAGTCATGATCATCGGTCCGGGCGTGCTGGCCGGCGTCCTCGCCATCGGCTTCCGCTCAATCGGGTTTTGCTCCAAGCTGGTCTACGAGGCGATTGAGGAGATCGATGAGAACCAGATCGAGGCGATCACTGCAACCGGTGCCAGCGGCCCGCAGATCCTGAATTACGGGATCGTGCCCCAGATCCTGCCGGCTTTCGCCGGCATCTCGGTGTTTCGCTGGGACATCAACATTCGCGAATCGACGGTGCTCGGCCTGGTCGGCGCGGGCGGAATTGGCCTTCAGTTGAGTTCTTCGATCGACACCGTTACCTGGACCCAAGTCACGGTCATCCTAATCGTTATCCTGGCCGCCGTTATCTTGAGTGAATGGGTCTCGGCCAAGGTCCGCCACGCCATCATTTAGCTTCAAGCAGAGCGGCCGCGAGTTCGGCAAAGCCGTTACCGCCCCGCCCTTCGGTGACCCACGCTGGTTCGGCGTCGAGCCGCCCGGCAAAATCAGCGACGTTGGCGACGCCGACGGCGTGCGGGAAGTAGTCGAACATTGGCGCATCATTGGGCGAATCTCCGGCAAACACCACCTGATCGCGGACGGTGTCGAGGTCAACGCCGAACACCTCGTCAAACAGCTTTCGGGTCATCGATAGCTTGTCGTAGTTGCCGAACCAGCCGTTGACATGGATCGAACTAACCTTGGCCTTGGCGCCGGCATCCTCGAACAGGGCGACGATGCGATCGACATCCGCGTCGGCCAGTGGCGCCACATCCTCACGAAAATCTACCGCCAGATCGCACTCGCGATAGGGCTGGTCGGCGGCCACGGCGGCGCCCGGCACGACGGCGACAATCCCGGCCGCCAGGGAATCAAGGCGGCGGCGATCATCATCGCGTTCGGCATCGTTTTGCCAGTAGCGCCGGATCATCGTCCGTTCGCCATCGTCGTAGTGAAAATAGAACGCGCCGTTCTCGCCAATCACACCGTCGACCGGCCACATACGCGCAATGTGGTCACACCATCCGGCGGGACGGCCGGTAATCGGCACCACGCGCAGCCCGGAATCGCGCAGCCGCTCCAGCGCCATATAAGCGGCTCCGGGTAGTCTGCTACCGAGCGTCAGGGTGTCGTCGATATCGCAAAGCACGAAACCGATGCGGCGGCGCGCCGACAAGGGAAACTCTTTTAACGGCTGCATTTTCGACAGCTTCCTTATGTTTTATAGCTCAAGGGGTTGTAGCGGAGTACCTACATTTGCGCACATACTCTTTCCGCCAGGAGAGAGGGAGTATCCGTGAGTTCAATTTCAGCCGACGTTATTGTGGTCGGCGCCGGCAACGCCGCCTTTGCCGCCGCCTTTGCCGCGCGAGAGACCGGCGCCTCGGTCGTCATGCTGGAGCGCGCGCCCGAGGACGAGGCCGGCGGCAATACCCGGTTTACCGCCGGTGCCATGCGGGTGGTCTACGACGGTATTGATGACTTGCGCGTGCTGATTCCCGAACTCACCGAAGACGAAATCGCCAATGCTGACTTCGGATCCTATTCGTCGGACCAGTATTTCGACGACATGTTCCGGGTCACCGGTTACCGCGCTAACGCGGACATGGTCGAGACCCTGGTGACCAAGAGCCGGAAGACCCTGCGCTGGATGCGCGGCCTGGGCATTCGCTTCGCGCCCATGTACCGGCGCCAGGCTTATCAGATCGACGGCCGCTTCAAGTTTTGGGGCGGCCTCACCGTCGAGGCTTTCGGCGGTGGCGAGGGCCTGGTCGAGGCCTGGACTCGAGCCGCCGCCAAGGCCGGTATCGCCATTCATTACGGCGCCCGCGCCGAGCGGCTGATTGCCGACGACCATGGAGTTCACGGCGTCATCCTGCGTCATGAGGGCCGCACTATTAAGGCGCCCGGCAAATCGGTGATCCTGGCCTGTGGCGGTTTCGAGGCCAATTCGGAATGGCGCACGCGCTACCTGGGGCCGGACTGGGACCTAGCCAAGGTCCGGGGCAGCCGTTTCAACACCGGCGAAGGCATCCGCATGGCCCTCGACATCGGCGCCGCGTCCTACGGAAACTGGTCGGGCTGTCATGCGGTGGCCTGGGACCGGGACGCGCCGGAGTTCGGTGACCTGACGGTTGGCGACAACTTTCAAAAGCACAGCTATCCCATGGGCATCATTCTCAACGCCCGGGGCGAGCGCTTCGTCGACGAAGGGGCTGATTTCCGCAACTACACTTACGCGAAGTATGGCCGGGCCATCCTCGAGCAACCGGACCAGGTCGCCTGGCAGGTATTCGACGTCAAGGCCCTGCCCCTGCTGCGCGACGAATACCGCATCCGGCAAATTACCAAGGTCACCGCCGATACCCTGGAAGACCTGACGGACCGGATGGAGGGAGTCGACAGCACTGCGGCGCTTGCCACCATCAAGGCTTTCAACAATGCGGTGCGCGGCGATATCCCCTTCAACCCCAATATCAAGGACGGGCGCTGTACGCATGGCCTGACGCCGCCCAAGTCGAACTGGGCCAACGCCCTCGACGAGCCGCCGTTCGAGGCTTATGGCGTGACCTGCGGCATTACCTTCACCTTCGGCGGCCTGCGCATCGACGGCCAGGGCCGGGTGCTCGATGGCGATCTTGCCACCCTGCCCGGCCTCCACGCCGCCGGGGAACTTATCGGCGGGCTATTTTATTTCAATTATCCCGGCGGCACCGGGCTAACATCAGGCGCGGTGTTCGGCCGCCTCGCTGGCACAACGGCGGGCCGATACGCCATGGGGAATTGAGAATGAGCGATATCGCCGTAACCACGGAGAACTACGTCAGCATCGTTGAGATGCGGCGGCCGCCCCATAACTTCTTTGACCTCGACTTGTTGCGCGCCATCGCCGACGCCCTCGCCGAACTCGAGGCCGACCCGGCTTGCCGCGCAGTGGTGCTGGCCGCCGAGGGCAAGTCGTTCTGCGCCGGCGCCGATCTTACCAGCCCGAGCCGCTCGGTACTGTCGGGGGCCAGGCCGGCCGCCGCTTCGGTCTACGAACAAGGCGTCCGCATCTTCCGCTTCGCGAAGCCTATGGTCGCGGCCGTCCATGGCGCTGCTATCGGCGGCGGCCTCGGCCTCGCCATGACAGCGGACTTCCGGATCGCCTGTCCCGAGGCTCGCCTCAGCGCCAATTTTACCAAGCTGGGGTTTCATCCCGGCTTCGGCCTCAGCGTCAGTCTGCCCCGGGTCATCGGCGTTCAGGCGGCGTCCATGATGCTGTTGACCAGCCGGCGCATGGGCGGCGAGGAAGCGGCGCGTATTGGCCTGGTCGACCAGCTAGTGCCGCAAGGCGATGTGCGTACGAGCGCCGTGGCCCTGGCGGCGGAGATTGCCGGCAACGCTCCCCTCGCCGTGCGTTCGACCCGCGCCACCCAGCGGGGTAGCCTGACTGACGATGTGGAGCAAATGCTACGCCACGAACTCGAAGAGCAACTTGAGCTGCGCAATACCGACGACTATAAAGAAGGCGTCGTCGCCATGAGCGAACGCCGCCCACCCAACTTCACAGAGACCTAGATCGTGAGCGAAGAACTCGACCTCATCGCCGCCACGGTCGGACGCCTGTTCACTGATCTGGCGGACCCCCAGGCCATCGCCCTGGAGCCCGACGATAGCTGGCGTCAACGCCTGTGGAGTGCGTTGGAGGACGCCGGCATTCCCCAGGCCTGGGCGCCGGAAGCTGCCGGCGGAGCCGGGCTCGACGCCGAAGCTGTCGGTCGCATCGCCCGGGTCGCTGGCGGTTACGCTGTCGCCGTTCCCTTGGTCGAAACCATGCTGGCCAACCGCTGGACCGGACTCGCCGGACTCGACCTGGTGTCCGGTATGATGGCCTTCGCCCCGACCCGGCCTGGTGAGACCATTGCGATTGGCGACGACGGTCGTCTAACGGGTACGATTACGGAAATCCCCCTGGCCGATGACAGCGCCAATGCCGTCGTCCTGGCCGAAGGACCGTCGGGCGTCCTGGCCGTGGCGCGTCTCGATCTCACGGACCACGTCGAGGCGACCCGGCGCGACTATGCCGGCGACCGGCGCGTCCGTGTTCGCTTCGACAACACCAAGCCGGAAGCGCTGGGCCAGATGTCCCATGGCAGACCGTTCGATGGCGTCACGGCCGGCGCCGCCTTGCACGCCTGTCAAATCGCCGGCGCCATGGCGGCGGTGCTTGAACACACGGTGGAATATGCCAGCGACCGCAACGCCTTCGGCCGGCCGATCGGCAAGTTCCAGGCGGTCCAGCATCACCTGGCGACCTTCGCCGGGGAGACCGCCGTCGCCTCGGTGGTCGCCGACGATGCCATGGCCGGATTGAGTCAGGACGACGAACGGGCGTTCTTCACTACGGCCTGCGCCAAGGTGCGGGCCGGCGAGGCGGCCTACGAAGGCGCCCGCATCGCCCATCAGGTGTTCGGCGCCATCGGCTACACCGAAGAGCACCTGCTGCACCGCTATACCCAGCACCTGTGGGCCTGGCGCGACGACTTCGGCAACGAGTCAGACTGGGCCACCCTGTTGGGCCAAAGCATGGCTGCCAACGGCGACGCCGCTCATTGGCCTACCCTGACCGCCGGCGCGGTGGCCGCGCCATGACCGCCCAGGTCGCTTTCGACTACCAACCCAAGCCCGAGGTCATGGAGACCCTGCGGACCGAGGTTCGCCAATTCCTCGCCGAGGAAATCGTCGCCGGCAGTTTCGATCCGAATGATCCGAGCCCACGCATCGGCGCCGACCGGGAGTTCAGCCGCAAGCTCGGCGCCCGTGGTTGGCTCGGTATGACCTGGCCCAAGCAATACGGCGGCGGTGAGCGCAGCTACCTGGAACGCTACGTGGTCACCGAAGAGTTGCTCGTCGCCCGCGCCCCGACCCGCTCCCACTTCGTGGCCGACCGGCAAAGCGGGCCGGTCATTCTCAATCACGGCAGCGAAGCTCTGAAGGCCGACATCCTGCCGCGCATTGCCCGGGGCGAGCTGACCTTCTGCATCGGCATGAGCGAGCCGGATTCAGGCAGCGACTTGTTCGCCGCCAAGGCCAAGGCCGAGCCTGCCGAGGACGGCGGCTGGCGCCTCAACGGCACCAAGGTATGGATCTCCCTGGCTCATATCAGCGATTACATGATCGGCATTTTTCGCACCACGCCGGTCAATCCCGACGACCGCCGCCACGGCCTGACCCAGTTCCTCGTCGACCTCAAGGCGCCGGGTATCACCATCAACCCGATCCCGTTCATCAACGGCGAGCATGAATTCAACCAGGTCATCTTCGACGATGTTTACCTGCCCGCCGACCACCTGCTCGGCATGCGCGACCTGGCATGGCGTCAGGCGTCCGGCGAACTGGCATTCGAGCGCAGCGGCCCAGAGCGTTTTCTCGAGACCTATTTCATGGTGCCGTCCTTGATGCGCCTCGCCGGGCCGGCACCCGACGCCGCCACCGCCGAGGGCCTAGGCCGGCTGACCGCCAACCTCCACGGTTTCCGCCAGATGTCCATGACCGTGGCCGCCATGATGGCCGAAGGGCATGACGTGGCGGTCCAGGCGTCGCTGGTCAAGGAGCGCGGCAACGACTGGGAGCAGCGCCTGCCGGAGATCGCCCGCCAGCTCGCCGCCGGTGTCGATGCTGACTTCGAGGCCCGCGAAGCTTTCTCGGAGACGCTGACCAGGGCCACCCAAATCGCACCCAAACTGACCATCCAGGGCGGCACCAACGAAATCCTCCGCGGCATCATCGCTCGCGGTCTCGGCCTGCGATAGCCGCCGTCATGGCCGACCTGTCAGCGCTTCTCGCGCCCCGCTCGGTCGCCGTCATCGGCGCCTCGGACGATACCACGACCATCCGTGGCATGTTCATGAAGACCATCCTGCGACACGGCTTCGACGGCCCGGTCCATGCCATCAGCCGGTCATCGGCGGAGGTTTTCGGGCACAAGACCTACGACCATATTTCCAAGGCCCCGGGACCCATCGATCTAGCCGCACTGATCGCCCCCGCCGAAGCCTGTCCCTCGGTGCTAGAGGACTGCGCCAAAACCGGAGTCCGCGCCGCCATCGTCATCGCCTCGGGCTTCGCCGAGGAAGGCTCGGACCAAGGCCGGGCGTTGCAGGCCGAGATGAAGCGCGTCGCGGCGGACAACTACATCGCTCTGTGCGGCCCCAACAGCCAGGGCATCGTCGATACCCGCAGCGGCCTGGCCGCCACCTTCAGCCCGGTTGCCCAGGGTCTCGACCCGGTGTTACCGCGCCCGGCCCCGGCCGGTCGGGGGCTGGCCATCGTCACTCAGTCGGGCGCCCTGGGATTCGGCCTGTTCGACGCCGCCCTGGCCAGCGCTATCCCCGTCGACCGGGTCATCACCACCGGCAACGAGGCCGGCCTGACCCTGAGCGACTATCTCAATCACCTGATCGACGAGGACCGCGCCGAAGGCTATCTACTGTTTCTCGAGGAGGTCCGCGACGGACCCGGATTCATCCGCTTCGCCGAACGGGCCCTGGCCGGCGCCAAGCCCGTGGTCGTGCTGCGTGCCGGACGGTCGTTCGCCGGGCGTCGGGCGGCGGCATCCCATACCGGCGCTTTAGCCGACGGCGATGCCGGGTACAGCGCCGTGTTCCGCCGCTACAACATTGTCGAGGCGGTCAGCACCGAGGAAGCCGTAGCCCTGGCCGGCGCCCTGGTGGCCTGCGCGTCCAAAACCGCGGCCGGGTATCG
This sequence comes from uncultured Alphaproteobacteria bacterium, assembly GCA_964645285.1. Classification (GTDB taxonomy): domain Bacteria; phylum Pseudomonadota; class Alphaproteobacteria; order JAAXGF01; family JAAXGF01; genus JAYZAP01. The sequence continues at coordinate 3,121 of CAZYDR010000076.1, read as the reverse complement.
GGTCGGGGTCTGTTCATCCACGGGCGGCGGAGCCGGGCTAGTCGCCGACTTGTGCGAAGAGGCCGGGTTGCTCATCCCGACCCTCGACGACGCCACCCGCGCTAAGCTGGAAGCGGTGATGCCGTCCTATGGCGAGTCGAGCAACCCGGTGGACACCACGGCCCAGGCGATCCGCCGCATCGGCTATGCCGGGCTGGCCGGCATGGTCGCCGCCTCGACCGAGATCGACGCCATCATTGCCGCCGTCTCGGGCCATACCGAAAACACCACCGACGAACAAGTCGCTACCCTCGCCGCCCTCGACCGAAATTTCGCTAAGCCTATCATCTTCTGGTGCTACACGCCGCCCACGGATGACCTGCGCCGGACCATGGAGCGCGCCGGCCTGCCCCTGCTGACCGACGCCCGCGCCGCCGTACGGGTGATCAGTGCCTTGGCGCGAAGCCGAGTGTTGCGCGAACGCAAACCCGTCGCCATGCCAGACGATGAAGCGTCGCTCCTGCCCGACCGCCACATATTGCCCGAGCACGAGGCCTACCCGCTGCTTGCACCCTTCGGTGTCACAACCGGTGACCACGCTCTGGTGAAGTCCGCCGATGTCGCCGCGACGCTCTACCGCCAGTCAGGTAAACCGGTGGCGCTTACAATCCAATCGCAGGACATCCTTCACAAGTCGGACGCCGGCGGTGTTGCTCTCGACCTCAATTCCGAGGCCGCCGTTCGCGATGCCTACCAAACCATCATGGAACGAGTCGGCAAGGTCGCGCCCGACGCCACGATCGACGGTATTCTGATACAGGAAATGGCGCCACCGGGGGTCGAGATCATCCTCGGCGTCACCGTGGATCCCCGGTTCGGACCGCTCATCATGATCGGGCTGGGGGGCGTGTTCGTCGAAGTCATGGGCGATGTCGCCTTTGCCCCAGCGCCCCTGGGACCGGACGACGCCCGCGATATGCTGGAGAGCCTCAAAGGCTGGCCCATGCTGACCGGCGTGCGCGGCGCGGCACCCGCCGACGTGGAAGCCCTGATCGATCTTATGATAGGTCTGTCACGCTTCGCCTGGGCACACCGCGACGCTATCGAGGAAATCGACATCAACCCGGTCATGGTCCACCCGGCCGGCCAGGGCGTCACCGTCGTCGATGCCCTGATCGTTCAGACCGTTTAGTCCGCCGCCGCGTTCTCCCGTGCCCGCTTCTCGAAGTGGGGAATGATCTTGGTGGCGAGCAGTTCCAGATTCTTGAGGGTTTTCTTTTGAGGTACCCGTTGGTGGGAGTAGCCGGATGGACGATTGGGTGGCCGATAAGCCGGCAATGAAGGCCCACGGACATCATTTTGGGGATCTCGGCACCCTCATCACGAAGCATATCCACGGCGCCCTTGATGAGTCCGAAGAAGTCGTTGCCCTGGGTCATGTTGCCACGCTTGAACTGGGTGTCATTTTTGGTCAGCGAATAGGGCACGATCAGTTGCGGCGTGCCCTCGACCTCGGTCCAATAGGCCAACTCATCGTTATAGGCGTCGGAGTCGTAGAGGAATCCGCCCTCCTCGACCAGCAGGCGGCGGGTGTTGACGCTCGGCGCGTAGCGGCAATACCAGCCTAGCGGCCGCTCCCCGACGGTTTTCTTGAGGGAGGCAACGGCGCGCGCGATATGGTCGCGTTCCTCATCCTCGCCGAGGCGAAAATGCTCGACCCAGCGCCAGCCGTGGCCGCAAACATCGTGATCCGACTCCCGAATCGCCGCGGCGGCCTCCAGGCTGTGCTCCAGAGCCTGGGCGCAGCCGAACACGGTGACCGCCATGTCCCGGCCCTCGAACTGGAGCCACAGGCGCCAGAAGCCGACCCGGCTGCCGTATTCGAACATGGAGCGGGCACCGAGATCGGGCGTTCCTTCGGGCACTACCGGCCCGGCCGCCTCGGTCAGAGCGATCCCCTATCGATCATCACCGCGAAGCTAGGTCTGCTCCGAGCCTTCCTCATATTGATGACGAAATTGACGGCGAGCCGGGCCCCGCCCGGCCAATCGGCCTGAGGCGGATTACGGCCATAGCCGACCTCATCGCGCTCATCGCTGAAACACATCGACCCCTCCCCCGATTATTCGGGGTACCACACCGCCTTGCGTCGCTCGATGAAACTGTCGAGTCCTTCCACGGCTTCGTCGGTCATGCGCTTGGCCGCATGGCCCTTGGCGAGTTCCAGCGCCATGGCATCGTCAATGGTCTGGCCAGCCAACTCCAGGGTGAGTCGTTTGGTCTCAGCCGCCGCGTCGGGGCCGGACATGAGCAAGGCCTCGATGATCGGCGCCGCCGCCTCGTCGAGCGCGCCGGTCGGGCAGACCTCGTCAACCATCCCTACCTCCATGGCGCGACGCGCATCGAAGCGCTCGCAACTAAGGGCATAGCGCCGCACCCGGGCGACCCCCATGCGGGCGATCAACTGGGGCAGGATGGGCCCAGCGACCAGCCCCCAACGGGCCTCGGTAATGGAGAATATGGCGTCCTCCGAGGCAATCACCACGTCGCAGGACGCCACCATGCCGACGCCGCCGCCAAAACAGCCACCATGAACCAGAGCAACCGTCGGCTTGGGAAATTCGTTGAGGCCACGCACCGCGTTGGTGATGTCCATGGACACCGCGACGTTTTCCTCAAGGGGGAGGTCACGGTTGGCCTTGACCCATTTGAGGTCGGCTCCGGCCTGGAAATGCTTGCCGTTGCCGCGCAGTACCACCATACGAACCGTGGCGTCCGCCGCCAGGGCCGTGAAGGCGTCAATCAGGGCACGGATAACCTCGCGATTATAGGCGTTACGAACCGCCGGCCGATTGATCGCCACCTTGGCGACACCCCGGTCGTCAACACTTGTAAGAATGACGTCGTCGGCTATGGCACTCCCCCTTCCCCTGCACTACGTTTTCACTAGCATAGCAGAAATCCGGTGAAATCGCCGAACAATGATCGTATATCACCCTCAGCGGATGGGTGCCCGAGTGGTTGAAGGGACCGGTCTTGAAAACCGGCAGGGGTTCACGCCTCTCGTGGGTTCGAATCCCACCCCATCCGCCATACTTCCGTCCAGGGCCGTCCAACTACATACATTAACTAATTGAATTTA
>CAZYDR010000075.1:0-17820 GCA_964645285.1 uncultured Alphaproteobacteria bacterium | reverse complement strand
CCTTGCCCAACGCCTCGTCAACAGTCCACCGCGCCGCGGTCGGTCCGGTCACGTTCCGGGCCCGCCTAGACGGCTGGACGCTGACAGCGGTCGTCATTGCTACCCTGGTTGCCATTCCCGTGGTCGTGGTCATGGCCAGCGTGCTGGTGCCCGCCGGCGAGGTCTGGCGTCATCTGGCGGATACGGTGCTGACCGGCTACGTGGTCAACACCCTGGTGCTGATGCTGGGGGTCGGGGCAGGGACCCTGGTCATCGGCATTGCCAGTGCATGGCTGGTGACCATGTGCCAATTTCCCGGTCGCGCCGTGTTCGAATGGGCGTTGTTGCTACCCTTGGCCGTGCCGACCTACGCCATCGCCTTTACCTATGGTGGGTTATTCGAGTTTGCCGGGCCGGTTCAGACCGGCCTGCGCGAGGCCTTCGGGTGGGATCGTAGCGACTATTGGTTCCCGGAAGTGCGCTCCCTGGGCGGCGCCATTCTGGTCATGTCCGTGGTGCTCTACCCGTACGTCTATCTGCTGGCCCGCGCCGCCTTTCTCGAACAATCAGTCTGCGTTATCGAGGTCAGCCGCACCCTGGGCCGGGAACCGTGGCGCGGCTTCATGGAAATTGCTTTGCCCCTGGCCAGGCCGGCCATCGCCGGCGGCGTGGCATTGGCGCTCATGGAGGCCCTGAGCGACTTTGGCGCCGTCCAGTACCTTGCCGTAGCGACCTTTACCACGGGTATATTTCGCACCTGGTTCGGCCTAGGGGAGCCCATCGCGGCGGCCCAGTTGTCGGCTGTACTGCTGTTGTTCGTGCTGGCGCTTATCGTACTTGAACGCGCCATGCGCGGTGGTCGCAAGTTCCATCATACGTCGCGGCGCTACCGGGCCCTGCCGCGCTATGAATTGTCCGGTGGTCGTGCCCTGGTCGCTTTCCTTATCTGTTTCGCGCCGATCTTCCTCGGCTTCCTGCTTCCCGGTGGCCAGCTCGTCGCCTGGACCGCGGAGACAGCCCATAAGGTAGTCAATCTGGATTTTCTGGTTTTGGCGGGCAATAGCGTCATGCTGGCCGCCGTCGCCGCGACCATCGCGGTTGGCGCCGCGCTGTTACTGGCTTATGGCCAGCGGCTCAAGCCCGGGCCGGTATTGGGCATAGCCGCACGGGTCGCTAGTATGGGTTACGCGGTGCCCGGTGCGGTCATCGCGGTCGGTGTGCTGCTGCCGTTTGCCTGGCTCGACAACCAGGTTGACGGCCTGATGCGCAGCACCTTCGGGGTTTCCACGGGCCTCATCCTCAGCGGCACCCTGGTGGCCCTGGTATTCGGCTATCTGGTGCGGTTCCTGGCAATTTCGTTCAACACGGTGGAGGCCAGCCTGGGCAAGGTGACGCCGACCATGGACGGCGCCGCGCGCACCCTGGGTCTGGGCGCCGGGGCGACGTTGCGCCGGGTTCACGTGCCCATCGTGTCAGGTAGTCTGTTGACCGCGGCGCTGCTGGTGTTCGTCGATGTCATGAAGGAATTGCCGGCGACGTTGATCATGCGGCCGTTCAATTTCAACACCCTGGCGGTGCGGGCTTTCGAACTCGCCGAAGACGAACAGCTTGCGGAATCGGCGCCGGCGGCGCTATCCATTGTCGGCGTCGGCATCGTGCCGGTGATTTTGTTGACTGTCGCCATCGCCCGTTCGCGGCCCGGGCACTGGTCGGATCTAGGTTGAAACCGTGGACGCCCTAACCCTGGAAAACATCAGCCATTCCTATAACGGCAGCCCTGCCGTTGACGGGGTTGACCTGACGGTCGGCGAGGGTGAGCTGGTTTGCCTGCTGGGGCCATCCGGCTGCGGCAAGACCACGGTGCTTCGTATTGCCGCCGGCCTCGAGGAATTGCAGCGGGGCCGGGTCTTCATCGGCCAGAGCGAAGTCGCCCGGCCCGGCGCTTCGGTGCCGCCGGAAGGCCGTGGCGTTGGTCTGGTGTTTCAGGACTATGCCCTGTTTCCCCATCTCACGGTGGCGGAGAACGTCGCTTTCGGCCTCAAGGGCCGGCCGGCGGTCGAACGCCAGGACACGCCGGGCGAGATGCTCGACATGGTCGGCATGGCGGGCTACGCCAAACGCTATCCCCACACCTTGTCCGGCGGCGAGCAGCAGCGCGTCGCCCTGGCCCGCGCCTTGGCGCCCCGGCCCCGACTGCTGTTGCTCGATGAGCCCTATTCGGGCCTCGATATTCGATTGCGCGATCAGGTTCGCGACGAAACTCTGCGGGTCCTGCGCATGGCCGGTATTTCCACACTGATTGTCACCCATGATCCGGAAGAGGCCATGTACATGGGCGACCGTATCGCCGTCATGCGCGGTGGCCGCATTCTCCAGCAGGGTGGCCCGGCGGAGCTTTACGGCGCCCCGGTCAATGCCTTCATCGCCAAGTTCCTCAGCGACGTCAACGCCATGCACGGCACCGTGGAAGGCGGTGTGGTGCCCAGTACGTTCGGTTGTCTTGGCGCCAACGGTGCCGATGAGGGCGCGAGGGTCGATATCCTGATCCGCCCCGAGGCCCTGAGCCTAGGCGACTCGGAGACCGCCAAAACAGCCACTGGTGGCGGATCGGCGGCGGCAACCATCGTCGCCGTTCACCCCCTGGGACATAGTACAATTGTCGATCTCCGGATGGACGCCGACGGCACGGAGCTGCGCGCCCGAGTCCCCGGCATGTCGCCGCCGGCGGCGGGAAGCCGGGTCTCCGTCGCCCTCGACGGCAGCCATACATTTGTATTTCCCTGCGCCGACCCCACCTCATAGAGGAGGGGCAGGGAGAAACCCGTTCAAAGCCAGCGTTTTAGGCGGCGTTGCGCCGCTATGCGCTTTCTGACATTATGCGCCGCCTTGGAAATGGCCGGCGACAGAGAGACTAGGAGCAAGAGGTAAATGGGAGCGTTCAGTATTTGGCATTGGGTGATCGTGTTAGCGGTTGTCCTCCTGCTATTCGGCCGTGGCAAGATTCCTGGGCTGATGGGTGACGTGGCAAAGGGCATTAAGGCCTTCAAGACGGGGATGAAGGAAGAGCCCACGACGACGCCTAACCAAATCAACGAGGCGGACTCCGCCGAAACCACGGAGACGGTCGAAGCCGCCGATAAGGCGGATACCGCCGTCAACAAGGAAAAAGCGGCGGAAGGCTGAGTGCTGCCGGACACAGGCCGGACAGCACCAAAGGCATAGGCCCATATGTTTGACATTGGCTGGCCGGAGATGGCGGTTGTCGCCGTCATCGCCGTTATCATCATCGGACCGAAGGACCTGCCGCGCATCATGCGCTGGGTCGGCGGCTGGGTTGGCAAGGCGCGCACCATGGCGCGCCAGTTCCAGCGCAGCATCGATGATATGGCGCGGGAAGCGGATGTTGCCGACCTCAAGAAGGACATCGACTCCGTAAGTAAAATCAATCCGACCCGGGAACTCGATAACGCCATCGACCCTACGGGCTCGGTAAAGAAGGCGTTGGACCCAGCGGCGGCGGACGACACCAGTACGGCAGCGTCCGAAGTCAAACCCGAGGCCGTCGACGAGACGCCGGCCAAGCCTTCGGCTGGCGACAGTGAGCCCGCGACCGATACGCCCAAGACCCAAGCCAGCGCCTAGGGCGTTCATATCTGATCCATGACCAGCGATATTGACGACAGCAAAGCGCCGTTGCTCGAACATCTGATCGAGCTGCGGACCCGGCTGATACGCTCGGCCGCGGTGTTGCTGATTGCATTCTTCGCCTGTTTCTACGTGGCCTCCGACATTTTCGAATTTCTCGTCCAGCCGCTCGCCGACAAGCTTGGCGAAAACCGGAAGATGATCTTCACCGAGCTTCACGAGGTGTTTTTTACCTACGTGAAGGTCGCCTTCTTCGCCGGCCTGTTTATCTCATTCCCGCTGATCGCCAACCAGATGTGGCAATTCATCGCGCCGGGCCTGTACAGCAAGGAAAAGAGGGCGTTCCTGCCGTTCCTTATCCTGACGCCGATCCTGTTCTTCACCGGCGGCGCTCTGGTCTACTACGTGATGATGCCCGTGGCCTGGGAGTTCTTCCTCAGTTTCGAAAAACTCGCCACGCCGGACACATTGCCGATCCAGCTTGAGGCCAAGGTCAACGAGTACCTGTCCCTGGTCATGAAGCTGATTTTCGCCTTTGGCCTCAGTTTCGAATTGCCCCTGGTGTTGACCCTCATGGCCAAGGCCAGCATGGTGAGTTCCGAGGGGCTGGCGAAAAAACGTAAATACGCCGTCGTCGCCGCTTTCATTGCCGCCGCGGTTCTGACACCACCGGACCCATTGAGCCAGATCAGCCTGGCGGTGCCGATTATCCTGCTTTACGAGGCTTCGATCATATCCGTTCGCCTGGTCGAGAAGGCCCGTGACGATCTCGAGGACGAAGACGAGCCCAATGACGACGACGATGACGACGATGACGATCTAGAGGATACGGACTTCAGTTCCGGGCGCTAGAGCGGTGGACTGAGGATTCGGCGCGTCGTATATAAGGCGGCCCATAACCTCCGTAGCCCGGTCCAAGCTATGTTCGACGCCAAAGTCATTCGCGACGATCCCGCCGCCTTCGACACTGCCCGCGCCAAGCGCGGCCTGCCGCCGATTGCCGATAAAATCCTTCGCCTTGATGGTGTGGTGCGCGCCGCCATATCGAAGCTCCAGGCCATCCAGGAGCAGCGCAACAAAGTCTCCAAGGAAATCGGCGCCGCCAAGGGCCGGGGCGAGGATGCCGACGATCTGATTGCCGAAGTCGCCACCCTCAAGGACGACAATCGCCAGGCCGAGGACGACCAGCGCGAGGCCTCTACCGCCCTCCATGTACTGCTGATCGGCGAGCCCAACCTGCCGGAAGAGGCGGTGCCGCCCGGCACCGATGAGAGCGCCAATGTCGAACAAAGCCGCTGGGGCACGCCGCGCGAGTTCAATTTCGCGCCCAAGGAACATTTCGACATCGGCGAGGGCCTCGGTCTGATGGATTTCGAGACCGCGGCGCGCATGTCCGGCGCCCGCTTTGTCGTGTTGACCGGCGCCCTGGCCCGACTCGAGCGGGCCCTGGCTCAGTTCATGCTCGACATGCACACCACCGAATCCGGCTATACGGAAGTCAATCCGCCGTTGCTGGTTCGCGAGCAGGCGGCGTTCGGCACCGGCAATCTGCCCAAGTTCGCCGAGGATCTGTTTCGCACCACCGACGATTTCTATCTCATCCCCACGGCCGAGATGCCGTTGACCAATCTGGTGGCCGATCAGATCGTCGAGGCCGAGACCCTGCCCAGGCGCTACACCGCCCACACCCCGTGCTTTCGCTCCGAGGCCGGCTCGGCGGGCAAGGACACCCGGGGCATGATCAGGGTGCACCAGTTCTCCAAGGTCGAGATGGTCAGCATTGCCCATCCCGACGAGTCCGACGCCGAACTCACGCGCATGCTGAACTGTGCCGAGGCGGTACTGCAGCGCCTCGATCTGCCTTACCGGGTGATTGTTCTGTGCGGCGGTGACATGGGCTTCTCGGCCAAGAAGACTTTCGACATTGAGGTCTGGCTACCCGGTCAGGACACCTATCGGGAAATCTCCAGCTGCTCCAACTGCGGCGACTTCCAGGCCCGACGCATGAAGGCGCGGTTCCGTCAGGATGGCGAAAAGGGCACCCGATTCGTCCACACCCTCAACGGCTCGGGCGTGGCCACCGGCCGCTGCCTGGTGGCGGTGCTGGAGAATTATCAGCAGGCCGACGGCTCGGTCATCGTGCCCGAGGCGTTGCGTCCCTATATGGGCGGCCTAGACGTCATTTTCCCGCCGTCGTAATCGGAGACCTTGATGCGTATCCTGCTTAGCAACGACGATGGCATCGACGCCCACGGCTTCAAAGTGCTTGAGAATATCGCCGCCGCCTTGAGCGACGATGTCTGGGTCGCGGCGCCCGAGACCGAGCAAAGCGGCGCCGGCCATTCCCTGACCCTGGTGCGACCGTTGCGGGTGCGTCACATCAACGAGCGCCGCCTGGCCATCGATGGCACGCCCACGGACTGCGTCATGCTGGCGCTCAACGGTCTGTATTCGGAGGTCAAGCCCGACCTGTTGCTGTCCGGGGTCAACCGGGGCAGCAATCTGGCCGACGACGTGACTTATTCGGGCACCATCGCCGCCGCCATGGAGGCCACCCTGCTGGGGGTGCCGGCGATCGCTCTGAGCCAACATTACGAAGACCCCGACGACATTTCCTGGGACACCGCCGAAACCCATGCGCCGGCGCTGATCCGCCGCCTGGTTGACGCCGGCTGGCCCTCGGATGTGCTGATCAATCTCAACTTTCCGGCCGTCGCCAGCGATGCGGTCGAGGGCGTCGAGGTGGCTCGCCAGGGGCGCTTCAAGGTTGGCGATATGCTGAGTGAGCGCATCGACCCGCGCGGCCGGCCCTACTACTGGATCGGTGAAACGCGCAACGACCGGGAAAGCCAGCCGGGGACCGACACGGACGCCGTATACCGGGGCGCCATCGCGGTAACGCCGCTGTGCCTCGATCTCACCCACAAGGTGACCAGCAATAAACTTCGCGAGGCCCTGGCGTGAGTCTCGCCGACGACAAAATTCGCCTGATTATGGAGCTGCGCCGCGAAGGCATCACCGATACTGCTGTGCTGGGCGCCATGGAACGGGTGCCGCGCGAGCAGTTCGTGCCGGAGAACCTGATCGACCAGGCCTACGCCAATACGGCTCTGCCCATCGGTCACGACCAGACCATCAGCCAGCCCTCCGTGGTCGCCGCCATGACCGCCAAGCTCGATGTCGGCCCGCGCATGAAGGTGCTCGAAATCGGCACCGGCTCGGGCTACCAGACGGCGGTGTTGTCGCCCCTATGCCGCCGGCTCTACACCATGGAGCGCAACCGCCAGCTTCTGCGTGAGGCCGAGGCGCGGTTCAAGATTTTAGGCCTGACCAACGTGGTCACCTGGCACGGCGACGGCAGCAAGGGCTGGTCAAACCAGGCGCCGTTCGATCGTATCATTGTCACCGCGGCGCCGGTCGAAGTGCCGCCGGCGTTGATCGAACAACTGGTGGTGGGCGGCAAGATGGTCATTCCCGTCGGCGATGCCGTACCCGGACAGGATCTGCTCTGCCTCACCCGCACCGAGGACGGCAGCGTCACCGAGCATATGTTCCCGGTACGCTTCGTGCCGCTGATTGCCGACGGTCCGGTCGGCGGCCTGGCAGGGTAGGGCGACATGGGCCAGTGGGGCGCATGGCCGGTGATGGCGATGGTTCTGTTCGCCGCCGCCTGCACGTCCCAACCGCCGGCCCAAGTCGTTTACAAGGGCCAGACGACGCAAGCAGCCGAGCCTGTCGTTGCCGAGCCGCCGCCGCCCACCGAAGAAATCGTTGTTGTGCCCGCCGAAGGCGAGATCATCGTCAAAGCCGGCGATTCGCTCTACGCCATTGCTCGGCGCTACAATCTGTCGATCCGTGGCCTGATCGACACCAATGGCCTCGAGCCGCCCTATGTGCTCCAGGTGAACCAGCGCCTGATTTTACCCCGTGAGCGGGTTCACATGGTCGTCGACGGCGATACCCTCTACAGCATTTCCCGCCATTACCGGGTTGATGTCAGCGTCCTGGCGCGTATCAACGACCTTGGCGAGCCCTATAATCTGACCACCGGCCAGAGACTGGGCATACCCACGGCCGTGGCCCCGACCGAGCCTAAGACCGTGTTGCCCGAGGTCACCGTCCCGACCACCGCCACCGGCGACTATCCGCCGGTACCGCCGAAGAAGCCGACCATCCTGACCGCCTCGGCGACATCTACGGCGCCGGCGTCGGGAGCCTTGCCGTCGCCACCGCCACGTTCCGCCAACACCTTCCTGTGGCCGGTCGAGGGCGATGTTATCGCCGGCTTCGGCCCCAAGGGCGGCGGCCTGCACAACGACGGCATCAACATTGTGGCCGCCCGGGGTACGGCGGTGCGCGCCGCCGAGAACGGCGTCATCGCCTATATCGGCAACGAGCTACGGGGCTACGGCAATCTGGTGCTGATCCGCCACGCCGACAACTGGGTCAGCGCCTACGCCCACAACGAAGTGGTGCTGGTCAGCCGCGGCGATACCGTACGGCGCGGCGACACCATCGGTCGGGTCGGCAGCACCGGCGACGTCGCCACCCCACAAAGCCACTTCGAATTACGCCGCGGCGTCGAGACCTTCGATCCGATGGAATATCTGGCGTGGAATTGAAACCCGCCTAGTCCAGCCCCTGGCCAAGCCTTCCCGCCAGGTCCTGGATGTATTGCCAGGCGACGCGGCCGGAGCGGGCGCCTCGGGTCATGGACCATTCGATGGCTTCGGCCTTGAGGGTCTTGGCATCGACCTTGAGACCGTAGTGGGCGACGTAGCCGTCGATGATCTCGAAATAGGTGTCCTGGTTGCAGCCGTGGAAGCCGAGCCACAGGCCGAAGCGGTCCGACAGGGAGACCTTTTCATCGACCGCCTCGGCCGGGCTGATGGCGGTCGAGCGTTCGTTCTCGATCATGTCGCGGGGCATCATGTGGCGGCGGTTTGAAGTGGCGTAGAACAGCACGTTGTCGGGGCGACCCTCGATGCCGCCTTCGAGCATCGCCTTGAGGGACTTGTAACTGGTGTCGTGATCGTCGAACGACAGGTCGTCGCAGAAGATGATGAAGCGCCGGTCGGTATCACGCAGGCGACCCAGCAGGTGGGGCAGGGACGGCGTATCCTCGCGATGAATTTCGATCAGGGTCAGCTGGTCGGCCTCCCTGGCGACCAAGGCATGGGCCGCCTTGACCAGCGAGCTTTTGCCCATGCCCCGGGCGCCCCATAGTAGGGCGTTGTTGGCCGGCAGGCCGGCGGCGAAACGCCGGGTGTTGTCGAGCAGGATATCGCGCACCCGGTCGATGCCCTTGAGCAGGCCGTAATCGATTGCGTTGACCTTATGCACCGGCTCGAGGGTACTGGTCTCCGCATGCCATACGAAAGCGCTGGCCGCCGCCAGTTCGCTATCGGCGGGCGCCGCCGGCGCGATGCGCTCCAGAGTGTCGGCGATACGCCGCAACAGGGGCTCGAGGTCGGGATCGGTCATGGTTTGCTTCTAGTGGTCCGATTCAGATACATGGTGCCCATACGATCTCGGTTCCCGTTTCCCCGGGGGCGTCAGGCACGCTTGTGATGCTCCAGCATCACGGCGCGCCACGCGCCAAGTCGGATGACCTCGGAAGGCCGTCGTATGGGTACCATATATCTGAAGCGAACCACTAGCTCCGCGAAACGGCGCGAAGCCTATCACAGGCCGCCCTTGCGTCAATGGCTCCGGTTCCCCATATCGATGTCTCGGGTGGCCCGCCATGACTTGCAAATCGGGCGCTCATCGCTATAGTCCGGCATCGCTGTTGGCCGACGTTTCCGGGTCGCGGAGCCGTCGCTTATATTCAAGGAGAACTCGATGCTCATTTCCCCGGCCTATGCCCAAGCGGGTGCTGCAGCCCCCGGTGGCGGTATCGAGATGTTCCTGCCGTTTGTGCTGATTATCGTGATCTTCTATTTCCTGCTATGGCGGCCCCAGCAGAAGAAAATGAAGGAACACAAGTCCATGCTCGGCGGCCTCAAGCGCGGTGATCGGGTGGTCACCGGCGGTGGCATTATCGGCCGTATTGCCCGGGTTGAAGGTGACGACGAACTGATCGTCGAAATCGCTCCCGAAGTCCGCGTCCGGGTGGCCCGGGGCACGGTGTCCGACGTGGTGGTCAAGGGCGAGCAGGCGAAAAACGACAACGCGCCCGGCAAAGGCGACGACGCCAAAAAGAAGAAGGGCTGAGCGCGCTTTTCCAAGGCCGCTGGAACCCCGTAACTCATGCTTCATTTTTCGCGCTGGAAGATCAATCTGATCCTCGCGGTCTGCGGGCTTGGCATTCTGTTCGCCATGCCCAACTTGCTGAGTGAGGAACAGGCCAACGCCTTGCCCGGCTGGCTGCCTCACAAGCAGATCAGCTTGGGACTCGATCTTCAGGGCGGCTCGCATCTGCTGCTCGAAGTTGATGCCGGCACAGTGCTGCGTGAACGGCTCGAATCTCTTGTGGAGGAGGCCCGCACAATCATGCGCGGCGCCAAGATCGGCTATACCAACCTTCGTGTCAGTGGTGAGACGGTGACGTTTACCCTGCGCGATGCCGACGTGGACCGTGAGCAGGCGATTGATCTGTTAAAGGACATCGACCGAAATCTTCTGGTCACCAACGACGACGATGGCGCCGTTGCCCTGGCCTTGAATCAATCGGCCTTGGCGAAGATTCGTGAGTCGGCGATTAATCAGTCCCTTGAGATCGTACGCCGTCGTATCGACGAGACCGGCACCCGCGAGCCGACCATCCAACGCCAGGGCTCGGAACGCATCCTGGTGCAGCTTCCCGGCGTCGCAGACCCGGAACGGATAATAGATCTCATCGGCAAGACCGCCAAACTTAGTTTTCAGCTGTTGTGCCCCAACACCACCGTGGGCGACGCGCTCATGGGACGGCTGCCGGCGAGTTGCCGGCTGCTTGAATCCGACGACGAGATTGATGCCAACGGCCGGCCGGTCCAGTACGTGGTGCGCAAGCGCATCATGGTCGGCGGCGAGCATCTGATCGATGCCCAGCCCAGCTTCCAGGACAACCAGCCGGTGGTGTCGTTCACCTTCGACCCGGTGGGCGCCCGCAAGTTCGGCGACGTAACGTCTAAGAACATTGGCAAGCCTTTCGCCATCGTCCTAGATAAGAAAGTCATCAGCGCCCCGGTGATCCGCAGCGCCATTACCGGCGGCCGTGGCATTATCTCGGGCAACTTCACGGTTCAGGCAACCACCGATTTCGCTCTGCTGCTGCGGGCCGGCGCTCTGCCGGCGCCACTGACGGTTTTGGAGCAGCGCGCCGTCGGTCCCGACCTGGGCGCCGATTCCGTGCGCGCCGGTAAGATCGCGGCGGTGCTCGGCATGATCTTCGTTGTGCTCTTCATGGGGGCCTGCTATGGGCTGTTCGGCCTTGCCGCTAATGTCGCTCTGGTGATGAACGTGATGTTACTTGCCGGCGCCCTGTCGGCGCTGCAGGCGACTCTGACCCTGCCGGGCATTGCCGGCATCGTTCTGACCGTTGGCATGGCGGTGGATGCCAATGTGCTGGTGTTCGAGCGCATTCGCGAGGAAATCGCCGGCGGACGAACGCCGTTCTCATCCGTCGATGCGGGCTATCAACGCGCTCTGACGACGATTATCGATTCCAATATCACCACCTTCATCGCGGCGGTCCTGCTGTACGCCCTGGGTTCGGGGCCGGTCAAAGGCTTCGGTGTGACCCTGGCGATCGGCATCTGTACCTCCATGTTCACGGCGGTGATGGTGACCCGCTTAATCGTCGTCATCTGGCTGCGCAAGCGCCGTCCTCAGTCCCTGCCGATCTAGTGGCGCCATGAAACCCTTACGCCTGATCCCGCACAAAACCAACTTACGCATTGTCGGCATGCGGCGGCTGTTCTTCGTCTTGTCCCTGGCTCTGGTGCTTGGGTCAGGTGGTATGTTCATGGCTCGCGGCCTTAACCTGGGCATCGACTTCCTGGGCGGCATTCTGATTGAGATCAAAACCCCGAAGCCGGCGGAACTAGGGGCCATGCGCGCGGCGCTCGGTGATCTTGGCCTCGGCGAGGTGGCGCTGCAAGAATTCGGCGCCCCCAACGACGTGCTGATCCGGGTTGCCCGCCAACCCGGCGAAGAGGCGGAGCAGATGGCGGCGGTGGACGTCGTCAAGCAGGCCCTCAAGGAAATGAACATCGGGCACATAACATATCAGCGCATTGAGTTCGTCGGGCCCAAGGTTAGCGGCGAACTGGTGGAAGCCGGCGCCGTGGCCATCATCAGCGCCGTGGTGCTTATGCTGCTCTATATCTGGTTTCGTTTCGAATGGCAGTTCAGCATTGGCGCCGTGGTCGCCCTGATTCACGACGTGGCGCTGACCGTCGGCATGTTCGCGGTGACCGGTATTGAATTCAATCTTGCCAGCATCGCGGCGATCCTCACTATCGTCGGTTATTCCATCAATGACACCGTGGTGGTCTACGACCGGGTGCGTGAGAACCTGCGTCGCTACAAGACCATGCCCATGGCCGAGCTGGCCGATCTCAGCATCAACGAAACCCTGTCGCGAACCGTCATGACCTCGGTGACTACGCTGCTCGCCTTGATCGCGCTCTTTGTCTTCGGCGGCGAGGTGATTTCCGGTTTCGTCTTCGCCATGATTTTCGGCGTGGTGGTCGGCACCTATTCGTCAATTTTCATCGCCGTCGCCCTGTTGCTGGATATACAGCCGGGCCGGCGGGGTGACGACGAAGACGAGGCCGAAATCCTGCCGCCAGAATGATTCTGGCGATCCATGGTATAACCCGCCATGGCCGATAATCCCGGACCCACGATAACGCTCGCCAACGATGCGCCCAGCGGGCGCAAGGTGATCGGCTCCTACGGCGATGGCGGCTTTGCCATCGAAGGCGTCCGCTACCGGGGCTCGATCCTGGTTTTTCCCACGCGGGTCGAGCCATGGCCGGTTTCCCGGTTCGAGGACATCACCCTGGACAGCCTGGCCGCGGTGCTGGGTAAGGGTACCGATATCGAAATGTTGATGGTCGGCTGCGGTGTCCGGGGCGCGTTGGCCCCGGTTGCCTTGCGCGACGGCCTGCGCCAGGCCCATATCGCCAGCGACTTCATGGATACCGGGGCGGCGTGCCGCACCTTCAACGTCTTGCTCACCGAGGACCGCCTGGTCGTCGCCGCGCTGATTGCTGTCGAGTGAGGGGCCAACCATGAGCCGCCGGATTAAGAACTGGGATCTCGCTCAATACGGCAAGTTTGCAGCGGAGCGAATGCGCCCGGTGGAGGACCTGTTGGCGCGCATGACAATGGTGGTGCCGGCCACGGTCTATGACCTCGGCTGCGGCGATGGCCGGGTGACTCGCCTGTTAGCCACTCATTGGCCCGAAGCGCGGATCACCGGGGTCGATAACTCGGCCAATATGCTGGATGCGGCGCGAAAGGTGCTGCCCGATGTAACCTGGATCGAGGCCGACATCGCCCATTGGACGCCGGACGCGCCGGCCCAGGTGGTGTTCGCCAATGCGTCACTGCAATGGCTGACCGGCCATGAGAGCTTACTTCCCCGGTTGATGGAAATGGTGGCGCCCGGCGGTGTTCTCGCGGTGCAGATGCCGCGCAATCATCACAAGCCGTCCCACGACTGCATGCGCGACGCGGCGGCGGCAGGGCCCTGGCGTGACCGGCTGATTGGCATCGAAGGTCTGGCGCCGGTCTACGAACCGGACGTCTATTACGACATCCTGGCGCCCCATGCGGCGAGTCTCAATGTATGGGGGAGCGAGTATCTCCATGCTCTTGAAGGTGATGACCCGGTGGTCGAGTGGACCAAGGGTACCGGCCTGCGACCCTATCTGGAGCCCCTGGAGCCGGATGAACGCGAGGCTTTCCTGGCTGACTACAGCGTCCGTATCGCCGTCGAATATCCGCCGCGCCATGACGGCGTCACCCTGTTCCCCTTCCTCCGCCTGTTCATCATTGCGGTGAAATAAGAAAAGGGGCCCGAAGGCCCCTTTTCCCTAGTCCGCTGGTGATGCGGATTATGAGATCGTAAACAGATTCTGCGCCGACACCATGGCGAACAGCATGGGGAACGACAGCAAGGTGTTGGTCCGCGAGAACAGCATGGCCGTACGCGCGGCGGCGGCCTTCTCCTCGGGGCTGCATTCGACCATGCCCAAAGCCTTTTTCTGGTTGGGCCAGATGATGAACCAGACGTTGAACCACATGATGACGCCGAGCCACATGCCGATGCCGATCATGGTATGGCCCATCTCGCCGCTGTTGAGGCCGAGCAGTACCGCATAGCCCAGGTATTTGTTCATGGCCGCGACGATGATGCCGGTGATGATGGTGCTCATGGCACCCCAGCGAAACCAGAACAGGGCCGCCGGCGCAATCACCTTGCCGATAGCCGGCTTCTGGTCATCGGGGATGTTGGGCATGTTGGGGATCTGGACGAAGTTGAAATACCACAACAAGCCGATCCACATAACGCCGCTCACCACATGGAGCCAGCGGATGAAGAACACGCCGAAGTCGGCGCCATTGTAACCGTCGGAGAAATACAGAATGAACAGAAGCACCGTCAACACGCCGCCGGCGATGATCGTGTTGTTCAGTGACGTTAGAATTTTAGCCATAACCCGTCCCCCCTTTGTGGAGTGGAAAACCCACGAAAACTCTAGACCAACTATATGGAATATACCGGCAAGATCAACGATTCGCCGCAAAACCTAGGGATTTCATAGGCTTTCAGGGAGCGGTCCGGATGTGTATCGGACACCGGGGGGTCCGGAAATAGCGACTCGCAATCAAATTACCGGCTTACTCGGCGGCGGCGCTCATAGAATCCAGCCAGATATCCAGGTCGGCGAGGGCGCGGCGCGACATGAGCGGCTTGCGTTCCTTTTTGGGCGCGCGCACGTCAAGGGGTGGAAACAGGCCGAAGTTGACGTTCATGGGCTGGAAGGTGCTGGCGTCGGCCCCTTGGGTGATATGGCCGAGTAGGGCGCCTAATGCGGTGGTCCCTGGCGGTGCTGGAATCGACCGGCCCTGGCGTTCGGCCGCGGCGAAACGCCCCGCAAGGAGGCCCATGGCGGCGCTCTCCACATAACCTTCCACACCGGTGATCTGCCCGGCGAAGCGCAGGCCGGGCCGGGGTTTGAGGGTCAACGTGGCGTCGAGCAGCCGCGGTGCGTTGATGAAAGTATTTCGATGGAGGCCGCCGAGGCGGGCGAAGCGGGCATCCTCGAGTCCCGGAATGGAGCGAAATACCTCGGTCTGCGCGCCGTGGCGCAGTTTGGTCTGGAACCCAACCATGTTGTAGAGGGTGCCAAGGGCATTGTCCTGGCGCAGTTGAACCACCGCATGGGCCTTGACCTGGGGATTGTGAGGATTGGTCAGGCCGACCGGCTTCATGGGGCCAAAGCGTAATGTCTCGCGGCCCCGCGCGGCCATGACCTCGATCGGCAGGCAGCCTTCGAAATAAGGCGTGCTGGCCTCCCATTCCTTGAAATCCGTAGTCTCGTCGGTCAGCAGGGCGTCAATGAAGGCCTCATACCGCTCGCCGTCTAACGGGCAGTTGATATAGGCGGCGGCATCACCGCCCGGGCCTTCCTTGTCATAGCGCGACTGGAACCATGCCTTGTCGAAATCAATGGAGTCCTTATGGACGATGGGGGCAATCGCGTCGAAGAAGGCCAGGCTGTCCTCGCCGGTGGCGGCGCGAATGGCTTCGGCCAGGTCTGGCGAAGTGAGGGGGCCGGTGGCGATGATGGCAAGCCCCCAGTCTTCGGGAGGTAGGCCGGGGACCTCCTCGCGGCAAATCTCGATGAGTGGTTCCGCTTCCAGTGCGGCTTCGACGGCCTGGGCAAAGCCGACCCGGTCCACCGCCAGAGCGCCGCCGGCGGGAACCTGATGAGAATCGGCGGATGCCATGATAATCGAATCGCAGCGCCGCATTTCCGCATGCAACAGGCCAACCGCATTGCGCTCGGCATCGTCGGAACGAAACGAGTTGGAGCACACCAGCTCGGCCAGACTGCTGGTCAGGTGAGCGTCGGTGCCGCGCTCGGGGCGCATTTCGTGAAGCACCACCGGGGCGCCGGCGCGGGCCAGCTGCCAGGCAGCCTCGCTGCCCGCAAGGCCGCCGCCAATGACGTGGACGGGATTTTCTGTAGTCTGATTCATGGCGCCCCGAATGTGATGCGGCCGGCGGCGAAACTCAAGGCGGAAAGAAACTGGTCCGGCGAGGCTTTCACACGCCGTACACACCACTAACGACTTATCAAAATCCTGTTATGGTCAAGTTGCAATATAGTTAATATGTAATAACAAACGTTAATACAACGGGTTGAACAATTAATTTAATAAACGACATAATATTTTGAGTTCAGACTGCTGAAGCCGATGGATGGCCTCAGAACTGCTCCTTGGTTAGCTAATTTTGAGTGCTGAGGAGAAGTGGTCACCTGGGTCGCCAGATTGCGAAACTGCAGGTCGCCATGGATGCCGCCATCAAGGCCGGCCTCATTGTCGAGCCCGAGTTCAAGGCCGTAAGCGGCTGCTTCAACGAATTCGGCGTCTTGGTGGGTTCACACATTTGCGCCGCGCAGATTTACCGCAAGCTGGCCTGATTTTCACATACCACCATTCAAAAGGCGCCTTCGGGCGCCTTTTCTGTTTGCGCCGGGGGCTGTATCTTCGGGGCCCTTGATCGGAGAACCTTATGCGAATTGGAATAATCGGCGCTGGCGGCCAAGCCGTGGCTCACGGCGCGGCCATTCAGGTGATTGACGGCATGGAACTGGCCACCATGGCCGGGCGTGGCCGCAAGAGCCTCAAGTGGGCGGCGGGTGAGGTCGGCGCAACCGTTGCCGAAAGCCCAGCTGCGTTGATCACCGATGCGACCATTGACGGTGTGATCATTGCCTGTCCCACTGCTCACCATCGGGAGTATACGGTGGCAGCCCTGGAGGCCGGCAAGCATGTCATGTGCGAGTTTCCCCTGGCGCCCAGCCTGGCCGACGCCGACGCCATTATCGCGGCGGCGCGCAAGGCCGGCCGCGTGCTCATGGCCGGACAACTCCTGCGCCATGTGGCGGCCTTCGGCCGGCTTCGCGAAATTCTTCGTGACGGCAAGCTGGGCAAGGTGGTGGCGGTTTCGACCACCCGTCTCGGCCCGCCCTACTGGCCCGAGGGCGGATCCCTGGCCACGGTCCACCACGGCGATGTGATCCAGGAGATGCTGGCCTTCGATATCGACATTCTGAACTGGATGTTCGGCATGCCTGCTCAGGTATGGGGCGCCGGTGTGGCGAGCCAGGGCGCCTTCGACCATGTTCATGCGGGCCTGCGCTACGGCGATATCATCGTGGCGGCCGAGGCCAGCGTATTGCTGCCCTGGGGCGCGACCTTCGCGACGACCCTGCGGGCGACCTGCGAAAAAGGCATGGTCGAGCTTGATTTCCTGCTGCCCCGGGGCGGCCCGGTGGAAATGTGGTTCGCCCAGACCCGTTCCGGCGGCAAACAGAGCGCCATTCAGGTGGAAGGCGTCGATCCGGATGTGGCTCAGCTCAAAGCCTTTAAACGCGCCGTCGAGGCGGGACCGCAGGACGACGCGGTGCTTGCCCAATCCGCCCGCGATACCCTGGACGTCTGCCTTAGAATCGACGCCGCTTTACGTTAACTCAAGCCCGCTTGCGCTTCTCGTCGCGGTCGAGGTATTCGGCGAGATATTGGCCGGTGTAGCTGTCGGCGCTGGCGGCGACCACGTCCGGCGGGCCTTCGGCGACAATCTTGCCGCCGTTGTCACCGCCACCGGGACCGAGGTCGACGATCCAGTCGGCGGTCTTGATGATCTCCAGATTATGTTCGATGACCACCACCGTGTTGCCGGTGGCGACCAGGGCGTGGAGCACTTCGAGGAGCTTGCGCACATCGTCGAAGTGGAGCCCGGTCGTGGGCTCATCAAGAATATAGAGGGTGCGCCCGGTGGCCCGCTTGGATAGCTCCTTCGACAGCTTGACCCGCTGGGCCTCGCCGCCCGACAACGTGGTCGCCTGCTGACCGATCTTGATATAGCCGAGGCCGACCCGCTGCAGGGTGCCAAGCTTGTCGCGGATCGACGGCACCGCCTTGAAGAACTCGACCCCGTCGTCGACGGTCATGTCGAGGATCTGG
>CAZYDR010000074.1:16475-18164 GCA_964645285.1 uncultured Alphaproteobacteria bacterium | reverse complement strand
CGGTTCCTTCCTGTTCGCCATGGGTGGGGCTGACGCTGCTGTCCATGTCGAGGGCAATCATCTTCGGTGGTCGGCGGTCGTGCACTCGGTCGATCCAAACGTACAATCTGGGTGTGATGTATGGTGAGGGATACGGTGTCCTTCAGGACTATATCCGTCTGTTGCCCTTATCCAACGTCGTCAGCGCGAGCGGTTGCCGCGCCGGTCTCAGGCAGCCTGTATCCCAGGGCCACGGGTCGTGCCGCACGGTTGACCTTGCGGCAGAATCCGGTCCTTACATTTAGCCAGACAATCGGTTAGTATCCGTTGGCGGCGCTTGGCGCGACTGTTGCGGGGGAGGTGCCGAACAGATGAAGGGAAACGATGACCGCAGGTAACCTAGGGCATTCGTTCGTCCTGCGTGACGGTGTGGGTTTTGCGGAAACCCCCAGCTCGGTGGTTGTCTTGCAGGCCGAACCGGGCGCGGCGATGGTGGTTCCCCACGGCACGCTGCTGCTGGTCGCCGACTTCGTGCGCCAGGGCTCGGACCTGCTGCTCGTCGGGCCCGACGGGACCCAAATTCTCATCAAGGACTACTTCGCGCTCAATCATCCGCCGGCGCTGACGACCGAGGGCGGCGCGATTCTTACGCCCGATCTGGTTGCGAAGCTCGCCGGGCCGCTGGCGCCGGGCCAGTATGCCCAGGCGGCGCCGGTGGCCGAGGCGGCGCCGATCGGCCGGGTGGCGACGGCGGACGGCGCGGTCACCGCGACCCGCGTCGACGGAACTCAAGTCACACTGGCGACCGATTCGGCCATCTTCCAGGGCGACGTTCTGGAGACCGGGGCAGGCGCGGCGGTGGGGCTGGTGTTCACCGACGACACCACGTTCTCGCTCGGCGCCGATGCGCGCATGGTGCTCGACGAGCTGGTCTACGACCCCGACACCGGGTCGGGCAGTGCGGCGTTTTCGGTGCTGCAAGGGGTGTTCGTGTTCGTCTCTGGCGAGATCGCGGCGAGCGGCCCGGAACAGATGGTGGTTCGCACTCCGGTGGCGACGATCGGCATCCGCGGCACCAAGGTGGCTGGCCAGGCGGCGGCCGAGGGCGAACACAACGTCATTACCCTGCTGCCCGAACTGGACGGTTCGGTGGGCGGGGTTAGCGTGACCAACGCCTCGGGAACGATCACCTTGAGCCAAGCGTTCCAGACAACCCTGGTGACCACCGCATTGTCGCCGCCTTCGCCGCCGGTGGTGTTGCCGGTAGCAGCGGCGAACCTGTTGTACGGCGCGGTCGAGACGACCGCGCCGCGGCCCGAGGCAGAGGCGCCGGAGGCGCGTGAGCGCGAGGCCGCTCTGGAGAGTGGCGCGGCACCCGAGGGCGAAGCGGCGGGCGAGGGCGTCTTCGCGGAAGGGGGCCCGGAAGATGGGGAACCGCCCCTGCCGGGCGAGGTCGGCGTCGGCCCCGATGGAATGCCGTTAGATCCCGATGGCATGCCGTTAGGGCCCGATGGCATGCCGTTAGGGCCCGATGGCATGCCGTTAGATCCCGAGGGAATGCCGTTAGGGACCGATGGAATGCCGTTAGGGACCGAGGGAATGCCGTTAGAAACCGAGGGAATGCCGTTAGGGCTCGAGGGAATGCCGTTAGGGCTCGAGGGAATGCCGTTAGGGACCGAGGGGATGCCGTTAGGGACCGAGGGGATGCCG
>CAZYDR010000074.1:5121-16375 GCA_964645285.1 uncultured Alphaproteobacteria bacterium | reverse complement strand
ATGCCGTTAGGGACCGAGGGGATGCCGTTAGGGACCGAGGGGATGCCGTTAGGGACCGAGGGGATGCCGAGCGAGGCGGAGATGGCCGCGGCACAAATGGCCGCCGCTGCAGCGATCATGGAAGCTCTGTACCGCGGCGACGCGCCAGATGTGATGATGGCCGCTGCCGCCGGCGCAGCGATGGCTCACGTCGGACCGGCCCTACCGGAAGGGGCCGATCTTTCGCCCGATGCTGTGGAGGCGTTCACGCAAGCTTGGGGCGGCGGAGCCGGCGCACCGGGCGAGGCGATGCAGGCGGCCATGTACGGAATTCAGCAGGTCCTCATGATGCCGCCGCCGCCGCCCGAGGGAATGCCGTTAGGGACCGAGGGAATGCCGTTAGGGACCGAGGGAATGCCGTTAGGGACCGAGGGGATGCCGTTAGGGACCGAGGGAATGCCGTTAGGGACCGATGGGATGCCGTTAGATTCCGAGGGGATGGCGGCAGAGACCAAGGAGACGCAGGTAGATGCCGAGGATATAGCGCCAGTGACTAACGTGGAGAAAGTCGAAGACTACACGCAGTTCATACGCGATGGTACGCTGTCCAGGACCAGCAAACCTATTCTTGAGGCAATAGTCCAACACACGCAAACCTTAGAAGGTACGCAACCCAGTTTCGTCGCCAACACGTCTTTTGTTGAGACATCAGCCCTTGTCGGGCAGTTCAATACCAGAACATTACTCTTTGAGGAGCAGCAAGGTAGTGTAGAAAGCACGTCGACGACGGTCGCCGGCGAGAACTTAGTCGGGACTTCGGGTGACGATATAATAGCCGGCGGCGCTGGCAACGACACAATCTCGGGCCTTGACGGCGACGACAACCTCGTTGGCGACGCCGGCGACGACACCCTCAGTGGCGGCGACGGCAACGACACCCTCAGTGGCGGCGACGGCAACGACACCCTCGTTGGCGGCGACGGCAACGACATCCTGAATGGCGGCGCCGGCGACGACAACCTCGTTGGCGGCGACGGCGACGACAACCTCGTTGGCGACGTTGGCGTCGACATCCTGCATGGCGGCGCCGGCGACGACATCCTGAATGGCGGCGCCGGCAACGACATTTTCGAATACCGCAACACGGGCGCCGGCAGTGCCGTTTCCAGCAACGTTACGGCCGTGTCCGCCGCCGTTTCCGGCGACCAGATCTTAGATTTCAATGGCATAACGTTTGGCTCAAGCGACGATGACCATTTCCATTTTGTGAACGAAGAATTCGGGTTCGGCAGCAGCACGACGGGCACTCTTGCCGAAGAAAAATTTTTTACGGTGTCCAACTACGACGGTACCAACAGCGGCGCCGACGGAAACACCGGAGCTCATTTCGTGTTCGATTCAGATACAGACGTTCGCACCCTTTACTTCGACGCCACCACCTCCAACCCCGGCTATATTGTGGTGGCCACGGTGCAGAGCGGCTCATCAGTTGTCTTTGGCGACATTCAGCTCGTCGCGGCGTAAGCCCGGTCTAATCATGCGTGAGCTCTGCCTGCGCGCTTGAGTGATGGATTTTGGCGGCCGGCGCGGAGGTGGCCGCGGCTCGGTGGCGCGCCTGTTGCGGCTGGGTGGGAATATCCCACTTGGCGTTGAAAGGGCAGGAGGGAGCCAACAATAATGCGCTTTAATTCCGCAAGCGACTACTCGGATTGTGGCCGGGTCCCGTGAACGGGCATTGTTGCTGGTGGAGCCGGCGCATCCGAGAGCGCACTGGCGGTGTGGGGGGGGGGGCGTCGGTGGTTGAGACGCAGCCAAAATCCGAGTGCATGGTCCAGCAATGGAACTCACTCACTCGATTTGCGGCGTCGACGCCGGTAAGGTCATTGTGATTCTCTAACGCGCCACCAAGGCGAAGGTGATTCGAGCGGGACACTACCAAGCCGTCCACAATCACTCCCACGGCATGTTGTCCAGCGTCCACCATGTTTCGAGCGGCGGGCATGAACGGTAGGCTAGCCGCAAACGTGTGGCATCGCCCCGGTTTGCAATCTTCTTGCGCTGTGATACGATACAGGCTGCGGTGCGTGGATTGGCGTGCCCTTCGGTTGAATGTGTCGGCCGATGTGTTCGAAGTCCGACTAGTTGGACGCTGTGAACAACACGGCCGTTGGGGGGCAGAGATGTGAAGCGGGGAATTGTTGCGTTTTGCGCCACTCTTGTGCTGACCAGCGGACCGGCCTTTGCGGAAAGCCTGCAAGACGAAATCGCGCGCCTGATCGAGACTCATCCGCAGCTCAAGGGGGCGCGCGATAGCGTCGCCGCCGCCGACGAGGGGATCGACAGCGCGTTCGCCGCGTTCCTGCCGAGCGCGGATTTGTCAGCTGACTTCGGGCGGGAGATTACCGACAGCCCGGGCACGCGTAGCGACGGTGCCTCGCTGGACGTGTGGCGGGAGAGTGCCTCGCTCACGATCTCCCAGACCGTGTTCGACGGGTTCGGTACGCCGGCCGCCCTCGCAACGGCGAAGATCGGTAAGTCGATCGCCGAGGTCGCCTTGGATTCCACCCAGCAAAACCTGCTCTTCGCGGCGATATCGGCGTACCTCGACGTGCTGCGCAACACCCGTCTGCTTGAGCTCACCGGCAACAACGAAAGCACGATCCAGCGTCAGCTCAAACTCGAGGATGAGCGCGTGAAGCGAGGCACCGGCATCGCCATCGACGTGCTCCAGGCCAAGTCGCGCCTGCAGGCCTCGAAGGAGCGGCGCGTCGCGCTCGAGGGCAACCTTGCGGACGCCACCGCCCGCTACCAACAGACCTTCGACAGCAAGCCGGAGGTGGATGAAATGAGTCTGCCGACGCTGCCGATTTGGTTGCTGCCGAAGACGCTCGGCGAAGCCGAGGTGATCGCCCGGGCGGAAAACCCCGCGCTCGACAACAGCAACTGGGCCATAGACAGCGCCAACCAGCGCAAGCGCAGCGCAAAGTCGGGGTTCTTCCCTGTGATCGAGCTCGTGGCCGCATTGAACTACGAGCAGGACGACGCGGGCACGCTCGGTACCCGGTACGACGGCTCGGTCAATCTGAAGGCCAGCTGGGCGTTTTTCTCCGGCTTCGCCACCCGCGCCGACACGCTGGCAGCCGCGCACGAGTATTCTGCCGCCCTAAATAATCACAGACTCGTCGACCGCAACGTCATCGCGGACTTGCGCCTGGCTTGGCAGCAGCTCGCAACCGCGCGCAAGCGAGTTGGCCTGTCGCAAAACGCCGTCAATATCGCCTGGGAGGTGCACGCCGCGCGCCTCAAGCAGCTCGAAGCCGGCGAGGAAACGGAGATCAACGTCCTCGATGCCGAAATCGAGGCCGTAACCGCGCAGATCAACGCGACCGGCGCCGAGTACGACGCGCAGACCGCCGTCTACCGGATGCTGCTCGCGCTCGGACGCCTGACGCCCGAGGTCGGGATCATCGCCCAAGGCTACCCGAGCTCAGAACCTGGGCGCGTCGCCGACATCGTCGCCGACTGATCGGCAAAGACACAGTTCGCTAGGGCTCGAATGCCCCGCGGGCCGACGTAACTACGCGCGGCGGCCTGCGGTACAAGACGTCCGAAACGTCGAAACGACCCGATCTTCCTGACGTTCGGTATTACTTCGTGGTGGCAACGAACACGCCGTCCCAGTCCTTGCCGGGAGGATTGGCTTCGTAATCCGCAAGCCTCTCGTCGTAGAGGTCGTACAGGCCGTTCAGGCTGCCGTTCAGCTTGCGACACTCGGCGACCAGCTCGCGCGCCTCTTGCCAGCACTGGCCGCGGTAAGCGGCGAGCATCTCTTGATGGCGGCCGGCAACCGCCTTGAATTCAGGACTTTCGCACGTCTCGGGCTCGCCCAACAGGGCGAAGATACGCACCGCCTCGTCCTTGCCTTTGACCTTGATGAGATCGAGCTCGATCACGGCGAAGTCATCGGCCCGATAGTACGTATGCTCGCCGATGACGATATCGACGCCGTAGGTCTTCGACTGGCCTTCCAGCCGCGAGGCCAGGTTGACGTCATCGCCGAGCACCGAGTAGTCGAAACGCTGCTCGGAGCCCATGTTGCCAACGCAGCACTCGCCTGAATTCAGCCCGATGCCAATCTTGATAGGCACAAAGCGCCGATCCTCGGCTTCCGCCTCGGCGCGCATCTCCTCGTTCAGCTCGTTGACCCCGGTCATCATGACCAGCGCCGATTCGCAGGCGTGCCGGGCGTGCTCGTCGTCGGCGAGCGGCGCGTTCCAGAACGCCATGATACAGTCGCCCATGTACTTGTCGATGGTGCCGCGGCGCTCGAGGATGAGGTCTGTCATGGGCGTGAGGAACCGGTTGATGAGCTTCGTCAGCCCCTCGGGGTCCGATTTGTATATCTCGGAGATACTGGTGAATCCGCGGATGTCGGCGAACAGCAACGTCATGTCCTTCATCTCGCCGCCGAGATGAAGCCTTTCGGGGTGCTCGGCGAGCTGCGCCACCAGCGCCGGCGACATATAATGCGCGAACGCGTCGCGCACCTGGCGCCGCTCGACCTCCTCGCGGACGTAATTTAAAAACGTGACAACGCTGTAAACGAGGAACCCCGCTCCCACCGAATAGACGACGCCGAGCAAGATGCTCCAGTCTACGTAAAAGTACCAGGACATACCGAACAGCGCACCGACCATCGAGCCACCGATAAAAAGGCCCCACACCGCGTCCAGCCGGGACACCATGAACGCCAACAACAGGCAAACCCCCACGAGGACCGTAAGCTCAGCGGCGAGGGCATAATTCGGCCGGTAAAGAAAGTCGTTTAACAGGATGGTCTCGAGCAGTTGAGCGTGCACCTCGACCCCCGGCAGGGCATCGTCGACGGGCGTGGTCTTGATATCGAGCAAGCCCACCGCCGAGGTGCCGAATATTGCCAACTTGCCGGCGAGACGCTCGGGCGCCACCGTTCCATCCAGCACATCTTTCGCGGAAATATATCGATCCCGGCTGTGGGGCGAGAAATGGACCCAGGTTTGCCCGTTACTGTCTGTTGGAATTTTAATATCTTTGGTGATCGCTATCTCCTTGATCCCAGCCTGATCCACGGAAACAACGATCTGGGGCCGCCCGGTGGCGACGCGCAGCATTTCGACGGTGAGCGACGGGTAGTACTCCTCTCCCACGCGCACGATCATGGGTACGCGGCGCACCACCCCATCGATCTCGGGCACGATGGTGAACACACCGATCCCGGCCGCCGCCTCTTCAAGCTCCGGCAGGTTGCGGACCAACCCGGCGAACGTGTACACGAACCGGTGGGCATCGACGCCCTTGACACCCCGAATCCCGACACTTGCCTTGCGCGACTTACGTGGAAGCGTTCCCTTCGGCTCCCCCCGCGCCGAGGTCGATTGCCCGAGAACCACCCTGGTGTGTTTCAGCGTTGACGCAAACACCGCATCGTTGCTCGGCAGCTTCTTGAGGCGGTCACGGACTTCCGTATCGAGGCCTGGGTAAAGATCGGCCATAATCGCCGGCGAGGTCCGGTCGGGCTCAGCGAAGACGATGTCGAAGCCGACGACGGCGGTTTGGTAAGCCATCAGCTTGCTCACTAAATCGGCCAACAAAGTACGCGGCCACGGCCATTGACCGTATGCGGCGAGACTTTCCTCGTCGAGGTCGATGATGACGACTGGCAGGGGCGTGTGTTCGCGCGGCTTGATTCGCTGGTAAAGGTCGAAGGTCTTGAGCCGCAACACTTCGAGCGGGACCGGGTCCCAAATCCGCACCAGGACGAAAGCCGCCGTCATGGCAAGCGCCACAACATAGGTCAGGCCCTTGCTTCTGATCGCCCTTCCGACCGCCGCTGTCCACTCGTTCATCGCGTCACCAGGGGCCGCGCCGACCCGCCAAAGGCGCGCATCGCGGCGTCCATGTAAGCTTTTGATTTACTTATCTTACCAAATCTTACACAAATACCACCATGGAAACTTGGCGCTCCAACAACTGGCTCAAGCCTCTGATCAAGCCACTGCGCCCCGCCTTCCGCGAGATGTTGTTGATGTCGCTGTTCATCAACATCCTGGCGTTGGTGTTGCCCGTGTTCATTCTCCAGGTCTACGACCGCGTGGTCTTTAATCAGGGGATCAGCACGTTGTACGCGCTGGTCATCGGTGTCACCATCGCTATCGGCTTCGACTTCATCCTGCGCCAGGCGCGCGCCCGCCTGTTGCAGCGCGCCGCAGTGGGCATCGACGCGAGGCTGGGAGAGAAACTGTTCGACAAGCTGATGTCGTTGCCGCTGAATGTGCTCGAGGGCCGGCCGGCGAGTTACTGGCACGTGCTGTTCCGCGATGTCGACACGGTACGCAACATTTTCTGCGGCTCGACCGCGGTGCTGGCAGCGGATCTGCCGTTCGTCCCCCTGTTCGTGGTGCTGATCTTCGTCATCGCCGCCCCCATCGCCTGGGTCGTCCTAATCGCCATCCCGTTGTTCCTGTTTCTTGCCTGGCGATCCGGCCGGGTGATGGAAAACGTCACCAGCGACGAACGACAAGCCGGTATCGGCCGCGACGCGCTGATCGCGGAGGTGCTCGCCGGGCGCGCGACGGTCAAGGCGCTGGCGCTGGGCGAGACCTTCAAGCCGCGCTGGGAAGATAAACACGCCACCGCGATCGGGCGCTCGCTTCGTCGCGGCACCAAGGGGGACGGCTACGTCAACGCGGGGCTTGTGCTCACGGCGCTCACCACGGTGGCGGTGACCGGGTTCGGGGCCATCGCCATCATCGATCAAAGGCTTACCATCGGCGCGCTGATCGCGACCAATATGTTGGGCAACCGCATCATCGCCCCGTTCAACCAGCTGGTCAGCGTGTGGCGTCACTTCGCTCAATACAAGCAGGCGCTGGGGCGTCTTGGCGAGGTCTTCGCACTTCCCGGGGAGCGGCTGGACAGCGAGATCTCTTTGCCGCGTCCGAAAGGCGAGATCTCCCTGGAGACCATTCGCTTCGCTTACGACTCGGCGAGTCCGCCCGTGATCGACGGGGTGCGGCTCGACATCAGGCCCGGTGGCATGGTCGGCATGGTCGGCAACAACGGCAGCGGCAAGACGACGCTGTTGAAGCTGATCCAGGGACTGTACCGGCCGGGCGAGGGCCGCGTGCTGCTCGACGGCGCCGACATCGGCCAGTTCACCCGCCGTGAGCTGGCCGGCTGGATTGGTTACGTCCCCCAGGAGTGCGTGCTGTTCGCCGGCAGCATTCGCGACAATATCGCCATCGCGCGACCGGACGCGAGCGACGAAGAGGTCGTTACCGCGGCCCGGCGCGCCGGCGTTCACGACCACGTCGTCGATCTCCACGGCGGCTACGCCACCGACGTGGGCGAGGCCGGCTCGCTGCTCTCGGGCGGTGAGCGCCAGCGGATCGCCATCGCCCGCGCTCTGCTGAACGATCCCCCGGTGCTGTTGCTTGACGAGGTGACGAGCAACCTCGATCATCCGGCGCAGGTTAGGCTTCGCGAGACCTTGCTGAAGCTTGCCCCCGACCACACGGTCCTCGTGGTGAGCCACGCGCCGGATATGCTGTCGGCGTGCAGCCACATTCTGGTGCTCGACCGTGGCAAGGTGCGTGCCGCGGGCCCATCGAGTCACGTGTTGCCCACGCTGTTCGGCGCCACGCGCAAGCCGCAGGTTGCGGAGGCGAAAACATGAGCCAGCTCGACGAGCTCGTCGAACGGACGCCGGCGTCGTTCCGGCTGCTTGCGTGGCTGATCATGGCGCTCCTCGGCGCGCTTGGGGCGTGGGCATACCTGGCCAAGTTCGAGGAGGTGGCGGTCGCCCAGGGCGAGGTGGTGCCACAAGGCCAAGTCAAGGTGATCCAGCATCTCGAAGGCGGCATCATCGAGGAGATTTACGTCGTTGACGGCGACAAAGTGGCGGCGGGCACGCCGCTGGTCCAGCTCAACCTCGCGGCCTTGGGCGCCAACCGCGAGGAGCTTGCGGTCCGCCTAGATTCGTCGCTCCTTGCCCGCGCCCGCCTCGTCGCCGAGGTGAGCGGCAAGAAGCCCGTATTTTCGAAAGACGTCGCCAAGCGGCGCCCCGACCTTGCGAACGGCGAGCGCAATTCATATGAAGCCCGCCAGGCCGAGTTCGCGAGCGGCTTGCAGGTCCTGCGTGCGCAGGCGCGCCAGCGCGAATTCGCTATTACCGTGATGAAGCGCCGTAAGGACGCAGTCCGCAAAGATCTTGAGTTCGCCCGCGAGGCGTTCGCCATGTCGAGCGCGTTGGTCAAGGATGGCCTTACCCCGAAGATCGACCACCTCATGCTCCAAAGAGAGGTCGAGCAGCTCGACGGCGAACTCAAGACCCTCGGTGCCAGCATTCCCCGCGCCCAAGCCGCGCTCGCCGAGGCCCGCGAGCGGCTGAACGAAGAGCGCCTCAAGTTCCGCCGCATCGCCCTCGAGGAACTCGGCAGAATCGAGGTTGCCATCGCCCAAACGCGTGAGACGCTCGCCAAGGCAACCGATAAGGTGTTGCGTACGGAAATTCGCAGCCCGATCAACGGCATCGTCAAGAATCTGCGCTACCACACCATCGGCGGCGTCGTCCGCCCTAGTGAGCCAATTATGGAGATTGTGCCGACGCTGGACAGCTTGGTGGTGGAAGCCAAGCTTAACCCCACCGACGTTGGATACGTCCGCGTCGGCCAGCCGGCGGTAGTGAAGATCAGCACTTACGACTTCGTGCGGTACGGCGGACTCGACGCCGAGGTGGTTCACCTGTCGGCCGATTCGGACACCGACACCGATGGCCAGACTTACTTCCGCGTCGTCGCCCGGACCGAGAAGACTTATCTCGGCGAGCGGCCTGGCGATCTGACCATTGCCCCGGGGATGGAGGCACAGCTCGATATCCACACCGGGCGCAAGTCCGTGCTCACCTACCTTTTGAAGCCGATCCTCAAGCTCAAGAGCGAGGCCTTCCGCGAACGCTGACCCGGCCTGGCGGCATCGGAGGAATAGGTGGGAACGAGACTCGGCCGAGGCGCAGAATCCCGGCGCCGACGCTCTGATCTTCTGGATGACTCGAAGCCAAACGGTATATTATTGCCTATGCATGATCGGGCGCGAAGAGGAGTCGCCGTCGTTGCGGTCGCTGCAGCTGTGACCGCGGGTGTGACGGCGTGGGCGGATGGCATTCGCGACGTCTTCGTGCTCGCTGCCGTGGACGCCACGGCGGCCGATTCGTCCACCGCCGCCTTCGACGAACGGTCGCGCATCCTTCCCATCCAGCGGCAGCTCAGGCAACTCGGCCTGTACCGGGGGCCGCTCGACGGCCGCGTCACCGCCGAGACGACCGACGCCATTCGCGCCTACCAGCGGCTGGCGGGGCTCCTGGTCGATGGCGTACCGTCGCGCACATTATTCGAAGACCTCGACGCAGCGGCCGTCGAAGGGCGGCGTCTGCTCGGCCGCCTCGAGACGGCGCGGCGGGACCAGATCGCAGCCGCGCGGCGGGCCCTTGAGGCGCACGCTCCCGCACGCGCACTCATCGCCGGCGCCTCCGCGCGCGCGCCACGCAAGGGTGTAGAAGCGGCGGACCGTGCCTCGTGCTTCGCGGTGCCGACACCGGCGTGTCTCCTCGACGGGGCGCTGGCCGCGGCCATCAAGGTCAACAAGGCCGATTTTCGCGATTGGGCGCTCGGCGACGTCGCCGTCGCCCAGGCCGCCGCCGGGTACGGCTCTGCGGCGCTCGCCACCGCGGCCCGAATGGGCGACCCGCGCTTGTTAATCGCCGCGCTCAACAGGATCGCGCGCGCCCAGGCCGAGACGGGAAATTTCGACAACGCGCGCGCAATCGCACGGGCGATTCCCGACGTGCGCGTCCGCGCCGAGTCGCTCAACGCCGTCGCCGCGACGCAACTTGAGGCGGGCGACGAGGCGGGGGCGCGAGCGACGCTTTCACGGGCCTTGCGCGCGGCGGCGGTGGCCGAACCAGAGCCGCAGGCGTTCCTGCTTAGCGAGATCGCGGTCGTGCAGGCCAAGAGCGGCGATCCGGCGGGCGCGTTCGCCAGCCTGAATGAGGCGCGCGACCGGGCCGGCGCGGCCAACACCGCCGCCGGGCGAGCACGCGCGTTGAGCCGCGTCGCTACCGCCATGGCGGAGATCGGGCGGATCGATGAGGCCCTGGCGATGGTCGAAAACATCGGCGAAGCCCGGCACCGCACGCCTGTTCTCATCCTTGCCGCCGTCGCCCAGGCCGAGACCGGCGACGTGCCGCTGGCGCTGGAAACCATCGCAGCCATCGAGGACACCCACCATCGTGTGGTCGCGCTCGACAAGGTGGCCCTGGTACAGGCGCGCGCGGGGGCGACGGCGGCGGCGCGGTCCATCCTCGCCCGGGCGCGCGCGGCGATCGACAAAATCAACTACGGCTACGCCCGGGCGTACGCACTCAGCCGCATCGCCCTGACCGAGACGGAAATAGGCACCGTTGGCGATGTGCTCGAACTCTCGAAGCAAATCGTCGACAAGGCGTTGCGCGCCCGTACCCTGTGGACGGCGTCGGCGGCGCAGGCGCGCTTCGGCGACAAGGCGGCGGCGCAACGGAGCGCGGCACTGGCACTGGCGGCGACCGACATGATCGAGGACCCTCTCGGTCGCCTGTGGCTGCTCAGCGACATCGCCGTGGCGCGGTCGAGGGCCGGAGACGAATCGGGCGCCCGGGCATTGTTCGACCGCACGCTCGAGTACGCCGAGGCGATGACCACGCCCTGGCTCCGGGCACGGGCGCTCAGCCGACTCGCCACCGCGTTGGTCGAGATGCGCCTCGGCGCGGCGGTCACCCCCGCCGGCGGCCTTGGCCCGGAGTTCTCACCACAGTAGGTGTATTGGCGTTTGAAATTTGAGTTAACTTGTTGCGTCAATGAGTTGCTAAGCGCCAGAGCCCGGGCGATGCCCACCCTTTGGCGTTGGCCACCGCTCATTTCGTGGGGATAGCGACCGGATAGGCCGCGCGGCAGGCCGCAGACGTTGAGCAACTCGCTGACCCGGCTGGAGATGGCCGCCGAATTTGGCAGAACATTGTGAATATAAAGCGGTTCGCCAACGATATCGCGGACCTTCATGCGCGGGTTGAGCGACAAATAGGGGTCCTGAAAGATCGCCTGAATACGGCGGCGGAAGACCAACCGGTTGCGCTTGTCGAGACCCTCGGTATCCTCACCATCAAAGATGATCTGTCCGCTGGTGGGATCAAGAAGCTTGAGGATGC
>CAZYDR010000074.1:0-5111 GCA_964645285.1 uncultured Alphaproteobacteria bacterium | reverse complement strand
GAGGATGCAGCGCGCGACCGTGGTCTTGCCACAGCCCGATTCGCCAACCAGCCCGAGCACTTCGCCCTTGCGAATTGTGAAGCTGACGTCATCAACCGCCTTCACGTCGCCAACATGCTGCTGAAACAGCATCCCCTTGGTGATCGGAAAATGCATTTTCAGATTGCGGACGTCCAGCAATATGTCGTCAAGATTTTCGGATAAAACTGTCACAGTTTACCTGAAACCTTCCCCTTCATCGTGACCACGACTATCCCCCGGAATCATTGCCACGCGATGTATTATGGTTTCCTAGTTTAGCAGTGTTAGGCGAAACGGGCGGAAACACAAGGCGGATGAGCCGGAACAACCTATCCGGCTTTTCCAAGACGACCTCAAACTATACGTCGATGGCGCCTTGGCGGTCCTGTGTGAATTGATGTGGCGTAGCTTTGAATACATAATGCAAACAACCAAAATGGGCGGCGGCGATAAACCGCCTTCAATGCCGCTGCCCGCGCCAAAGCCGGGAGAGATCGCCGATCATGGGCGTTCATACGGGCCGACATTTTTTGCAGATTCCGGGGCCAACCAACGTTCCGGACCGGGTGCTGCGCGCGATCGATAGCCCGACCATCGATCACCGGGGCCCCGAATTTGTTGCCCTTGGCCTGGCGGTCCTTGGCGGCCTCAAAACCATCTTTAAGACGACGAATCCCGTCATCATATTTTCCGCCTCGGGCACCGGAGCCTGGGAATCCGCGTTGGTGAATGTTCTTCAGGCCAAAGACAAGGTTCTGATGTGTGAAACCGGTCATTTTTCGACCCTCTGGGCGCGGCTTGCGGAACGGCTCAGTCTCGATGTCGAAATCATTCCCGGTGATTGGCGCCGGGGCGCCGACCCGGCCCGTGTCGAAGAACGGCTCACCACCGACGGCGGGCAGGACATCAAGGCCGTCTGCGTCGTTCATAACGAAACATCCACCGGGTCCCTGTCGCGCATCAGGCAGATTCGTGACGCCATCGATCGAACCGGTCATCCCGCGCTCTATATGGTCGATACGATTTCCTCGCTGGCCTCCGCTGATTACCGCCACGATGAATGGAAGGTCGATGTCACCGTATCGGGTTCGCAAAAGGGACTTATGCTGCCGCCGGGATTGAGCTTTGTCGCGGTCAGTGACCGCGCCATCGAAATATCCGAAACCGGCGGCATGCCCCGGTCCTATTGGCGCTGGGACGAAATGCTTGAACAGAACGCCAAGGGCGTTTTCCCCTATACGCCGGCGACCAATCTGCTTTACGGCCTGAAAGAGGCCATCGCCATGCTGCACGAGGAAGGACTGGACAATGTTTTTGCCCGCCATGCCCGCCACGGCGAGGCGACCCGGCGCGCGGTCGCGGCGTGGGGCCTTGAGAATCTCTGCGCCAACCCGGAGGAATACTCACCGGTGCTGACCACCGTGATGGTTCCCGGCGGCCATGACGCGGATGCCTTGCGTAAATTGATCTTGGAAAAATTCGATATGTCGCTCGGCACCGGTCTCGGCAAGGTGGCGGGAAAGGTGTTCCGTATTGGGCACCTTGGTCATTTCAACGATCTGACATTGGCCGGCGCCCTTTCAGGCGTTGAAATGGGCCTGCGCATGTTCGGCATGGACAACGCGAAAGGTGGCGTTGATGCGGCGATTGATTATCTCGCCAGTCAGGCAAGTGCCTGATTCTACTTCATTCCATCGAAGTGGAGCGCCATAATGCTCCCGCATCCATCCCTGACGCATATAGGTCAGATTGAGGCGCTTCATCGGGTCGAATCCATCTGTCGCGGCTCGACCAAGAATCTCGTTCGCTAGAGCATTTGGCCTGGTCGGCGCCGCAATCAAATTCACAGATCGTCTTCACGTACTGGTTACTATAGTCTGGCACAGATACCGGGCGTCGCCATTGCGCCCTGATCGCCACATCAACCCAATTCGCGGAGAGGGAAAACGATGGTGACACGATTCTGGGGAAAGTTGCGCGGGGTTGTCCTGTTGTATCCGGCGGCCGGACTGTCCGTCGTGTTTGTGGCCGGAACCATATTCTGGGGTGGCTTTAACTGGAGCCTGGAACTGACCAACACAGAGACTTTCTGCATCTCGTGCCATGTCATGAAAGACAATGTCTTTAAGGAGTATTTGACTACGGTTCATCGCCATAACCGCACCGGCATCCGTGCTTCCTGTCCCGATTGCCATGTTCCCCGGAACTGGGTTCACAAAGTGACGCGTAAGGTTCGCGCAACCAACGAGTTATTCCATTGGCTAGTAGGTTCGATCGACACGCGGGAAAAATTCGAGGCCAAGCGAGCCTCGTTGGCGCAGTTCGTGTGGCAGAGCATGAAGGCGACGGACTCGCGAGAATGTCGAAATTGTCATAGCATGGAGTTCATGACCGAAGAATCCCAAACCACCCAGGCCGGCCTGATGCATTCGCTGGCAGTAGAATGGGGCAATACCTGCATCGATTGCCACAAGGGTATCGCACACAGCTTACCGCGAGGTTTTGATAATAATTCTTTCATGGATGAGTTGCATGACCGAATAGAGAATGAAAAGATCGAATGCCGATTATGCCATGAGGACATGGTCGATCCGCCTGAAGGCGAGGATTGGTAGCGATCAAAGCTTAAGTAGGCTGAGAATTTCGTTACGAACGAATTGATGACTGGAAGGAGGACACCATGTTGGCACAGAGATGCGTCGTCTTCGCACTGATGGGACTGATCTGGTTCGCATTCGGCAAAAACAGCCTTGCCGATACGCCAACACCGGAAATGCTCAAAATTGGCGAAAAACAATTTGTCGAAAATTGTGAGATCTGCCATCAGGCCGATGCTATTGGCAAGCCGGGTACAGCGCCATCGCTAATCAATCCGGAACTCTTGAGCATCGCGTCGGAC
This sequence comes from uncultured Alphaproteobacteria bacterium, assembly GCA_964645285.1. Taxonomy (GTDB): domain Bacteria; phylum Pseudomonadota; class Alphaproteobacteria; order JAAXGF01; family JAAXGF01; genus JAYZAP01. Next base: position 2,191 of record CAZYDR010000074.1, on the reverse strand, counting down.
AAGTTCCTCATGGCCACTATCCGCGATGGCCGTGAAGACACCGGCATGCCGCCCTTCTCCCATCTCGGGCGCAAAAACGTCCGCGCCATCACCGCCTTCCTGCGCTCCCACGCTATGCTGCCGAACCGTGCCGAGGAAGTCGACGCCCAGCCCGACGCCCATGGCGACCCGCGGCTTGGCAAGCAGTGGTACGACTACATCTGTTCGACCTGCCACGGCCTAGCCGGCGATGGCTACGAGGCCGGCGGCACCGGCACCGCAGTCGGCCTGCCGGGCTTCCTGAGCAAGGTCTCCGACGGTTTTATCCGCGAGACCATCCGGTATGGCCGCTCGAATACCCGCATGTTGGCGTTCCAGGGGCCGACCGGCCTGGCCAATCTTTCCGACCAGGAAATCGACGACATCATCGTTTATCTGCGCAGCTTGGCGCAGGACTAGGAGGCAGACCCATGAAACGCATTAAGAACGCCTTTTCACGGCGCGACTTCATGAAGAGTAGCGCCTTCGTGTCCGCCGCCGGCGCCGGCCTGATGGTCGGTGACAACCCCGAACTCGAAGTGGCCTCGGCCGAGGCTCAGGAGAGTGAGGAGAACCGCACAACCGCCATTGCCCAGTGCCCCTATTGCGGGGTTGGCTGCGGCACCATCATTCAGGTCGAGAACGGCAAGATCGTCTCCATGCGGCCGGACAAGGATCATCCGACCAATTACGGCCTGCAGTGCATCAAGGGCCTGACCGCGGCCGAGCCCATGTATGTCGATCGCATGGAGGGTAACTCCTACGTGCGCAAGGACGTCTGGGAGGAATGGGACAAACCCGGCCATGGCGACCTCGAGTTCACCTCGGAGACCAAGGGCTCGTTTGACGAAGAACACTTCGTGCGCGTGTCCTATGAAGGCGCCTCCGAAATGGTCGATCACAAGATCGCTCATCTTGTGCAGACCTACGGGGGCAACTCGATCGGCCTCTACGGTTCCGGGCAGCTCACCATGGAGGGGCAGTATCTCGAGAACCTCTTCATGAAGGGTGTTCTCGCTTCCAACACCATCGAAGCCAATGCCCGCATGTGCATGACCTCGGCGGTGACCGGCTATTTCGCCACCCTAGGATCGGACACGCCGCCTTTGGCCTACGAAGACATCGAGATCAGCGACATGATCATGCACTTCGGACACAACGCCCGGGAATCCCATCCGATCGTCTTCTGGCGTGCCGCAGACCATAAAAAGAAGAAAAATATCCCGACGGTAGTGGTCGATCCACGGCGCACCGGCACGATCATGGGCTATGAGGACATCAACCCCGACAACACCGTTCACGTGCCTATCCTGAACGGCGACATCAGCTTCCTCAACGCCATCGCCCACGTCCTCCTGAAGGACCATGACGACGTCATCGACTGGGAGTTCATCACAGAACACGCCAACGGTTGGAAGGAGTACGTAGACAGCGTCCTCGCCGACTACAGTCCGGAGCAGGTTCAGGACCGCATGGGCGGACCCAATCACAGCGTCTCGCCCGAGCTCATTCGTCACGTCGCCGGCCTGTTCGCCGATGCCACGCGCAAGCGGCTGGCCCGCGCCAAGGGCTCCCAGAAGGGCGGCTATGGCGGCGTCATCATCATGTGGGGCATCGGCTACAACCAGCATGTCCACGGCCAGCACAACGTCATCTCGATCATCAACCTGCTGACTCTGACCGGCAATATGGCCAAGCCCGGCTGCGGGCCGTTCTCCATGACCGGCCAGCCCAACGCCATGGGCGAGCGCTTCACCGGCGGTCTGACTGGACGTCTGCCGTTCAACATGGCACTGACCGACGACGCCCACCGGGCCAAAATAGCGGCCGCCTGGGGGGTGCCCGAGCAGAACCTGATCGACGCCATGAACGCCAAGAATCCAGGCTATGCGATAGGCATGATGGAGCGCGCCCTGAAAGGCGACGTGAAAGCGTTCTTTTTTGTCTACGCCACCCACATCGATTTGCCCGACCAGTACAATCTGGTACGCCCGGCAATCTCCAAGACCTTCAACGTGGTTCAGGAGATTTACCGCCACGCGCCCAACAACCTCTATGCCGACGTCATCTTCCCGGCCGCCACCTGGGGCGAGGTCGAGGGTGTTTACATAAGCTCGGAACGGCGCATCAACCTGTGCCAGAAGGCGGCCGAACCGCCGCCGGGATGCCGTCC
>CAZYDR010000073.1:14209-18955 GCA_964645285.1 uncultured Alphaproteobacteria bacterium | reverse complement strand
CCGGTGGACGCATGTTCAGAGCCTGATGGGGGCGAATGTGATTGTACTGTTTGAGTCAGGTTTCGATGACGATCTGAGCCTGTCTGATTGAAGTGAACCACTCTGCATTGATAACTTTCCCGCGCAGGGTGCCATCGACTAATGAGTGTCGGTCGCAAAATCCAACATTCCCCGGTCCGGGTCGCACAACCAGCGACCCGACAGTAACGCGAATTGCGGTTCAGGGCGACGATTTCGCCTCGTCCATCCAGGGCGACCCGAGCGCCGCGATACGGACGAATACCGGGCAGTCCTCATCATGGGCGCCGGGCAGATAGCCCGTGCTCATAAGGAATTCACCAGTGATCTCACCGCCGGTGAACTTGAAGGTCTTCTTGAACAGCTTGACCCAATCGTCTTTGGACAGTGGGTGGTGGGCGTCGAGCCAGCCTTTGAAACTGCCATGGCTGTCGCGCAGGCTCTGAATGGTCTTGGCGTTTTCGATGGCCGCATTGACCTTAAGCTTATTGCGGATAATGCTCGCATCACTGAGCAATCGTTGACGCTCCGCCTCGCCATAGGCTGCCACCGTGTCGATATGGAAGTTGTCGTAGGCCGCCACGAAGCCATCCTTCTTCTTGAGGATGGTCAGCCACGACAACCCGGCCTGATTGATTTCCAGAATTAACCGCTCGAACAAACGATCATCGTCGTCGATGGGAAAGCCGTATTCGCTGTCGTGATAAGGCCCGTGCCAGGGATGGCCGGGTGAGGCCAGACAATAGCTCACGGCGCGTCCATCTCCATCATATCGCGAAAAGCGATCCACTCGTATTCCACCGCCATGGCCGCCAGACCCGTCAGGGCGACGGCGATAACCGTGGTGATCAATGCCTTGAGCCACAGACGCGGCTTCTCGGGCGCGCTGGTCGCATGGCCCAACTCCGGCGTCTCGGGCGTGGTGATGCCGAAGGGCAATGTCATAAAGAACACCATCCACCAGATAATGGTGAAGATGATGAGGCCGCCGAACCAAGTCATGCCTGTTCGAGCTCGACCAGGGTGCCGCAGAAATCCTTGGGGTGAAGGAACAGCACCGGTTTGCCGTGGGCGCCGGTTCGCGGTTCGCCATCGCCCAGCACCCGCGCGCCACCCTCTTTCATGCGATCGCGGGCGACCAGGATGTCTTCGACCTCGTAACACATATGGTGGATACCGCCCGCGGCGTTGCGTTTCAGAAACGGCGCTACCGGTGAGGTGTCATCGAGGGGTTCCAGCAACTCAATTTTGGTGTTGGGGAGTTCGACGAATACGACGGTGACGCCGTGTTCGGGCAAGGCCTCCGGCTCCGAAACCGTCGCCCCCAGCACGTCGCGATAGAGGGTGGTCGCCGCCGCCAGATCGGGTACCACGATCGCCACATGGTTCAGTCGACCAATCATCGTTGTTCTTTCCTCATCCTACCTGGGTCTGAATATAAAGGCTGCGCCGCCGCCTATAAACGAGTGATCTGCACTTCAACCACCGGGCGTTTGTCGCGAGCGTTCATGAGGTGACGCCGCACCGCTACCCGGGCGGCATCGGTCAGGGCCTCGTCACTGTTCCGAGCGCGGGCCGTCAGGGCGCGCACCGCGTCACGGACGTCCAGGGCCACGGCGACCAGCACCGCCTCGGCTTTGTCTTCATCCGGGCCATCGTGCAGCAAACCCTGGGCGCTGACCTTGGGATTAGCCAGCAGAGTACCATCGCCGCCAACCACCAGGCTGACGAAGGCGACACCGTTCCACATGATCCGCCGGCGCTCCTGCAAGGTATGGCTTTCAACGCCCACCAGGGTGCTGCCGTCGGCGATAAGTCGGCCGGCATGAACGTAATCGACGATCTGGGTCGGACCAGGTGCCAAGCGCAGCAGGGCGCCGTTCTCCACCAGCACCGACTGATCGACCTGGAGGGTCTCGGCGAACCGCACGTGCTCAACCAGGTGCCGCGCTTCGCCGTGAACCGGTACGGCAATTGTCGGCCGCACCCATTGGTACATGCGCGACAACTCGTCCCGGCAGGGATGGCCTGACACATGGATGGCATGATCGTCCTCGGTGGCGATCTCGACACCCAGGGTGATCAGCTTGTTGTGCAGCCGGTTGATGGCCAACTCGTTGCCGGGAATTATCTTCGACGAGAAGATCACTAGATCGCCCTCGCCCAGAGTGACATGAGCATGATCGTCGTCGGCGATGCGCGATAGGGCGGCGCGGGGCTCGCCCTGGCTACCGGTGCACAGGAACAGCACCTTGTCGTCGGGCAGATGGGCAGCATCGCGGTCGCTGAGAAACGCCGGCACGTCGTCGAGATAGCCGGTCTCGCGCGCCGCCTCGGTAATGCGCCACAACGACGGGCCGACCAGGGCCACGTCACGGCCATTGGCCTCGGCGGCCCGGGCGATGGTGTTGACCCTGGCCACGTTGGAAGCGAAACAGGCCGCCGCCACCCGGCCGGTAGCGCCGGCGATCAGCTCGCTCAGGTTATCGAGCAAGCCGGCTTCCGAGCCGGCCTCGCCCTCGTGAAATACATTGGTGGAATCGCACACCATGGCCAGCACGCCGTCGTCGCCGAGCGCCTTGAGCACGGCCTCGTCAGTGACATCGCCGACCACTGGGTCGGGATCAAGTTTCCAGTCGCCGGTATGGAGCACCGTACCGGCCGGCGTGCGGATCGCCAGGGCGTTGGGTTCGGGGATCGAATGGGTCTGGGAGATCATTTCAATATCGAACGGCCCCAGGGTAAACCGCCCACTCAGGGGAATTTCGGTGATCTCCATATGCTCGGCGCCAAACATTGCGCCGTCGCGGCTCATCTTGCGGCGCAGGACGGCGGCGGAGAACGGCGTGGCGTAAACCGGGCATTCCAGGCGCGACCACAAATAGGGCACCGCCCCGAGATGATCCTCGTGGGCGTGGGTCAACACCAGGCCGATCAGCTTATGGCGGTTCTCGACGATAAACGTCGGGTCCGGCAGGATGACGTCGATGCCGGGCAGTTCCTCATCGGCGAAGGTAATGCCGAGGTCGACCATGAGCCACTGGTCGTCATAGCTATAGAGATTGAGATTCATGCCGATCTCGCCGGCCCCGCCAAGGGGCAGGAACAGCAGCTCGGGCTCATCCGCCGCTACATTCACCTGGCGTCGCCCTTGTTGAGACGATGAATTTCGAGCAGGCCCCGCATGGTGAGGTCACCATCCACATGTTCAATGACCGAGGTCGCCACATGGAACAGAGGCGCCAGACCACCAGTGGCGATGACCGTCAAGGGCTCGCCGAATTCTTCCTTGATGCGCGCGACCAGACCTTCGATAAGACCGACGTAGCCCCAGTAGGCCCCCGATTGCATCATCGGCGTGGTCGCCGTACCGATTACCGCCTGGGGTTTCCTGGGCGCGACACGGGGCAACTGGGCGGCGGCCATGTGCAAGGCTTCGAGAGAGAGATTGATACCCGGTGCAATGGCGCCGCCATGATAGGCACCCTTGGCATCGACCACGTCGAAGGTGGTCGCGGTACCGAAATCGATGATGATGAGGGCGCCGGGATAGCGGTTGTGGGCGGCCACCGCGTTGACCACCCGGTCGGCGCCGACCTCGTTAGGATTATCGACCGCAAGCTCGGCGCCAACCTCGGCGTTCTCACCGATAATCAACGGCTCGGAGTTGTAGAAACGCTGACACAGGGTGCGCAGATTGAACACGGTCTCCGGCACGACGCTTGAGATGATGGTACAGCTGATCGCCGTGTGGTCGATGCCGTCAAGGCCGAGCAGCTGGATCAGCCACACGGCGTATTCGTCGGCGGTGCGGTCGGAACGGGTCGCCGCGCGCCACTGGCCGAGTTGTTTGTCGCCGTCATAAACCGCGAACACGGTGTTGGTGTTGCCGGCGTCGATGGCGAGCAGCAGTTTGCTCATGCCGCCGCCCCCATGAAGACGTCGCCAGCAGTGACCAGCCGGCGGTCGCTGTCGGCCATCTCAACCACTAGGGCGCCGCTCTGGTCGATATCGACGAAGCGGCCCGAGAATGTTTCGTTCTCAAGTTTTACGGTGACGTCACCGCCCTTGCCCTGGGCGCGGTACAGCCAGGCTTCGCGCAGCGGCGTGAAACCGTCGTCGAGCCACTGGTTGAGCCGGGTCATGAAATGGCGACTGAAGCTTTCGAGAACTTGTAGCGGCGACACCAGCCCCGCGTCCTCGCCGTGAAGCGATGTAGCCTGATCAGCCAAACCCGAGGGCACGTTGGCTATATTGACACCCAAGCCAAGGACCAGCCAGTCGAGAGCCACGCCCGTCGTCGTTGATGACTCGAGCAACAACCCCGCTACCTTGCGGCCATTGAGAAAGACATCATTGGGCCATTTGCAGGTGACCTTGGCAATTGGCGGCAGCAGGCCGCTAAGAGCATCAGCCAGGGCCAGAGACGCCACGAAGGAAAGCTGCAATGCCTCGGACGCCGGGCAGTCCGGGCGCAGCACCAGAGACATGTAGAGATTGCCGGTCGACGAAACCCACTGGTTGCCGCGCCGGCCTCGGCCCTTGGTCTGAGATTGCGCCCAAATCAGAGTGCCATCTTTGGCGCCGGCCTCGGCCCGGCGCTTGGCCTCGTCGTTGGTGCTGTCGACCGCATCGAGCACTACAAGTTCATAGGCCGGCGGCAAGTCCGCTTCGAGGGTCACGGGAACAGCGCGGCGGCGGCGGCCTGGGCGCCACTTAACAGCGGCG
>CAZYDR010000073.1:906-14199 GCA_964645285.1 uncultured Alphaproteobacteria bacterium | reverse complement strand
AAGATAGAAGCGGCGGAAACGGTGACCACGATGGAAATTTCACGGCCCACCGGGCTGTCAAACGGATCAAGAGCCTCGTCAAAGTACATGACCTTGACGATACGCAGGTAATAGTAGGCGCCGACCACGCTGGTCAACACGCCGAGCACCGCGAGGCCGTACATGCCGGCGTCGATCACCGCGAGGAAGATGTAGAACTTGGCGAAGAAACCGGCCATGAACGGAATACCCGCCATGGAGAACATGAAAATACCCATGGCAAAGGCCATGTATGGATTGGTCCGCGACAGACCGGCCAGATCGGGGATGGTTTCGACCATGCGATTCTGCCGGCGCATGGCGAGAATGCAGCCGAAAACGCCGACGTTCATGGCGAGATAGATCGCCATATACAGCAGGATGGCGCTGATGCCGCGCTCGCTGCCGGCGGCGAGGCCGAGCAGGGCATAGCCCACATGGCCGATGGAACTGTAGGCCATGAGTCGCTTGATATTATCCTGCACCAGGGCGGCGAAGGCGCCGAGCAACATGGAGCCGACCGAGACGAAAATCAGAATTTGCTGCCACTGGGCCACCAGATCGCCGAACGGCTGCATCATCACCCGGATCAACAGGGCCATGGCGGCAATCTTGGGCGCCACCGAGAAGAACGCGGTCACCGGCGTCGGCGCGCCCTCGTAAACATCGGGCGTCCACATATGGAACGGCACCGCCGAGACCTTGAAGGCCAGGCCGGCGGCGATAAACACCAGGCCGATGACAACACCCAGGGAGACATCCCCATGGCCGTGGGCGAACACATCGGCCAGTACTTCGAACCGGGTGGTGCCGGTAAAACCATAAACCAGGGAGCAGCCGTAAAGCAGCATGCCCGAGGCCAGGGCGCCGAGAACAAAATACTTGAGCCCGGCCTCGGTGGAGCGCAGGGAATCACGTTGGAAGGCGGCGATCACATACAGTGCCAGGCTCTGCAGTTCGAGCCCCATGTAGAGCGAGATGAGATCATTGGCCGAGATCATCATCAACATACCAAGAGTGGCAAACAGCACCAGTACGGGAAATTCGAAACGATCCATGTTCTCGCGGCGAATAAAGCCGAGAGACAGGAGCAGAGTGGTGCCCGCGCCGAGCAGCACCAGGGTCTTCATGAAGACGGCGAATTCATCAATAATGAACAGCCCGCCCATGGCCGCCCCGGGACGCGACATATCGCCGACAATGGCGATAAACGCCACGATAAAGGCGGCGATGGTCAGGCTGGCGACCAGACGGGTCGAACGCTTGCCCCTAAATACGCCGACCATTAACAGGGCCATACCGGCGACGGCGAGCCAGATTTCCGCGGACAGCGGGGCGAGCGTGGCAGCAATGGACATGTGCTCCCTCCCCCTACTCAGCAACCAAGGCCATGGCCTGGACGCCGTCAATGGCGCCGCCACTCTGGGCCACAAGGTTTGCAACAGACACCCGGATCACGTCGAAAAATGGTTCGGGATAGATGCCAAGCACCATGACCAGCACGATCATCGGCGCGAAGATGGCGATTTCGCGGGGCTCGAGATCGAGAATATCCTTGAGCTCGTCCTTGGTCAGTTCGCCAAACACCACCCGGCGATAGAGCCACAGCATGTAGGCCGGGCCGAGAATAATGCCGATGGTCGCCAGCGCCGCCACCAGGGTATTGGCCTGATAGGCGCCGACCAGGGCGAGAAATTCACCGATGAAGCCCGAGGTTCCCGGCAGCCCCACGGACGCCAGGGTGAACAACAGGAAGGTGAAGGCATAAAGCGGCATGCGATGAACCAACCCGCCGTAGCTCTTGATTTCCCGCGAGTGCATGCGGTCGTAGATCACCCCGACAGAGAGGAACAACGCCGCCGACACCACGCCATGGCTCAGCATGACCATGATGGCGCCTTCGATGCCTTGGGTATTGAAGGTAAAAATGCCGATGGTGACGAAGCCCATATGAGCCACGGACGAATAGGCAATCAACTTCTTCATGTCCTCCTGGGCCAGGGCGACCAGAGACGTGTAGATCACCGCCACCACGCTGAGACTGAAGATCATGGAGGCGAAGAACTCGCTGGCCTCGGGCAGCATGGGCAGGGAGAAACGCAGGAAGCCATAGCCGCCGAACTTCAGTAATACCCCGGCCAGCACCATGGAGCCCGCGGTCGGCGCCTCCACATGGGCGTCAGGCAACCAGGTATGAACCGGCCACATGGGTACCTTGACCGCGAAGGACGCAAACAGTGCCAGGAACAACCAGCGCTGGGCGTCGAACGAGAACTCGGTAACCATCAGGGTCGGAATGTCGGTGGTGCCGGCCTCGAGATACATGGCCATGATGGCCAGCAGGAACAGCACCGATCCCAACAGGGTGTAGAGGAAGAATTTGAAGGTGGCGTAGACTCGCCGTGGCCCGCCCCAGACTCCGATAATCAGGAACATGGGGATCAGCGTGCCCTCGAAGAACAGGTAGAACAAAACCATGTCGAGAGCCGAGAACACGCCGACCATCATGGCTTCGAGCACCAGGAAGGCGATCATGTATTCGCGCACCCGGCTTTGGATGGCGCGCCAGCTGGCCAGGATGCACAACGGCGTCAGGAAGGTGGTCAGCAAAATGAAGAACACCGAAATGCCGTCGACGCCCAGGTGATAGCTGATGGCGAAGGAGTCGACCCAGGTGCGGCGCTCGGCGAACTGGAATGCCGCCGTGGAATTGTCGAACAGCCCCCACAGGAACAGCGACAGCACGAAGGTGATAACCGAGGTCCACAAGGCGACGTTGCGGGCGTTGCGGGCCTCGACCTCTTCGTCCTTGGGCATCAGCATAATGAACATCGCGCCGATCAACGGCAGCGCGATGGTCAGGGAGAGGAAGGGGAAGGTATCCATCAGACCGTCCTCACCCGATACCCGTGACCAGATACCAGCTCACCAGCAGGGCGACGCCGATAAGCATGGCGAAGGCGTAGTGGTAAAGGTATCCGCTTTGCAGGCGCACGGCGCGCCGCGCGATGTCCATGGCCGCCGCCGCGAAGCCGTCGGGACCGACACCGTCGATAACGGCGCCGTCGCCAGCCTTCCACAGGCCACGGCCGATATAATTGGCCGGCCGCACGAAGATCGCGTCGTAAAGTTCGTCGAAGTACCACTTGTTGAGCAGGAACAGGTAGATCGGCCGGAAGGTGGTGGCGATCCTGGCCGGCAGGGCAGGCACGCTGATATAGAGATAATAGGCCGCGACGATACCGACCACGGCGACCACCAGGGGCAGCGTCTTGACCCATCCGGGCACATGGTGGGCGGCATCGAGAGCGTCGTGGCTGGCGAGCACGAAGATGCTGCCGCGCCAGAACGCCCCGTTGGCGTCGACCATGCCGATCCTGTAGCCGAAATAACCGGCGAAGATGGCGCCAACCGCCAACAGCATCAGCGGAATGGTCATCACCTTGGGTGACTCGTGAACGTGGGCCAGAACCTCGGCGCTGGCCCGCGACGTGCCGTGGAAGGTCATGAACAACAGCCGCCAGGAATAGAACGCGGTCAACACCGCCGCCAGAATGCCGAGCCAGAAGGCGTACTGACCGACCATGGAATGAGCGCCCCATGCGGACTCGAGGATGATGTCCTTGGAGAAGTAGCCGGCGAAGAACGGCACCCCGGCCAGGGCCAGACTGCCGATCCACATAACCGTGTAGGTGATCGGAATCTTCTTCCACAAACCGCCCATCTTGCGCATGTCCTGCTCGTCGGACATGGCATGGATTACCGAACCGGCGGCGAGGAACAACAGCGCCTTGAAGAAGGCGTGGGTCATCAGGTGGAAGATGCCGGCGGCATAGGCCGAAACCCCGCAGGCGAAGAACATGTAGCCCAGCTGGCTGCAGGTTGAATAGGCGATGACCCGCTTGATGTCGGTCTGGGTCAACGCCACCGTGGAAGCGAAGATCGCCGTGGTGGCGCCAATTACCGTGACCACGGCCAGGGCCACCGGCGAATACTCGAACAGCGGCGACAATCGCGCCACCATGAACACCCCGGCGGTCACCATGGTCGCCGCATGGATCAGGGCGGAGACCGGCGTCGGGCCCTCCATGGCATCGGGCAACCAGGTGTGGAGCATGAACTGCGCCGACTTGCCCATGGCGCCGATAAACAGCAGCAGGCAGATCACCGTCAGGGTGTCGAACTGACAGCCGAGGAACTCGATGGAGGTGCCCACATAACTTGGCGCCGCCGCGAACACCGTGTCGAACTCGACGGCGTTGAAGACGAAGAAGATTGCCATGATGCCCAGGGCAAAGCCGAGATCGCCGACCCGGTTTACCAGGAACGCCTTGATCGCCGCGGCGCAGGCCGCCGGCCGGGTGTACCAGAAGCCGATTAGCAGGTAGGAGCACAACCCCACCCCTTCCCAGCCGAAGAACATCTGCACGAAGTTGTCGGCGCTGACGAGCATCAGCATGGCGAAGGTGAACAGACTGAGATAGGCAAAGAACCGCGGCACATGCGGATCGTGGGCCATGTAGCCGATGGAGTAGACGTGGATCAGGAACGACGCCGTGGTCACCACGAACACCATCACCGCGGTCAGCACGTCGAAGCGCAAGGCCCAGGAAATCTCGAAGGCGCCGGAATCGATCCAGGTGGCCAGTTCGATAGTCCGCCCCTGGCCGTTGAATACGACCTCGTAGAACGCGTACCAGCCGGCCACCATGGCGAGGCCGAGCAAGGCGCAGGCGATCACCGCCGACGTCCGGGCGCCCAGCGCGCGGCCGAAGAACCCGGCCAGCACGGCGCCGATCAAGGGCAGGAATATGGAAGCCGTGTAGATCAAGCCCCTAGCCCTTCATCAGGTTGACGTCTTCGACCTCGATGGAACCCCGGTTGCGGAAATAGACAACCAGAATTGCCAGGCCGATGGCCGCCTCGGCGGCGGCGACGGTGAGAACGAACATGGCGAAGATCTGGCCAACCAGATCGCCAAGCGTGGTGGAAAACGCCACCAGATTGATATTGACCGCCAGCAGCATGAGCTCGATCGACATGAGGATAACGATGATGTTCTTGCGATTGAGAAAAATCCCGAAGATGCCGAGGGTGAACAGAATCGCCGCCACGGTCAGGTAATGAGACAGGCCGATGTCCATCATATGCCTTCCCCCGGATTGACCTTTTGCAGCACCACGGTGTCCTCGGCCCGGCGGGCGAGCTGATCGGGAATGCGCTGCTTGCGGACGTTTTCGCGGACCCGGTGAGTCAGCACGATGGCGCCGATCATGGCCACCAGCAGCACCAGCCCGGCGGCCTGAAAGAGATAGGCGTATTCCGTATAGAGCACGGCGCCGATCGCTTCCGTGTTGTTGAGCTCGCTAAGCGGCGGCGCCGGTGTCGAGGTCACGGCCACCAGTCCGGGCTCCAGGCTCCAGCCGCCGATGACCATGACCAGTTCGGCCAGCAGGATCAGCCCGATCACCGCGCCCACCGGCAGATACTGCAGGAAGCCTTCCCGCGCCCGGGCGATATTGATGTCGAGCATCATGACCACGAAGAGGAACAGTACCGCCACGGCGCCGACGTAGACCACCACCAGGATCATGGCCAGGAATTCGGCGCCCATGAGCACGAACAAGCCGGCCGAATTAAAGAAGGTGAGGATCAGGAACAGCACCGAATGCACCGGATTGCGCGCCGTGATCACCATTATCGCCGAGGCGATGGCGACACCGGCGAACAGGTAAAATGCGAGGCCTGCGAAAATCATCTGGTCCTCACCGGTACGGGGCGTCGGCTTCGATGTTGGCGGCGATCTCGGCTTCCCAACGATCGCCGTTGGCCAGTAGCCGTTGTTTGTCGTAGAGCAATTCGGCGTGGGTCTCGGTGGCGAACTCGAAATTCGGCCCCTCGACAATAGCGTCCACCGGGCAGGCCTCCTGGCAATAGCCGCAGTAGATGCACTTGGTCATATCGATGTCGTAGCGCGTAGTGCGCCGGCTGCCGTCGTCCCGCGGTTCGGCCTCGATAGTGATGGCCTGGGCCGGACACACCGCCTCGCACAGCTTGCAGGCGATGCAACGCTCTTCGCCGTTGGCATAGCGTCTGAGCGCGTGCTCGCCCCGGAAGCGCGGGCTTAGCGGCCCTTTTTCGTGGGGGTAGTTGAGGGTCGCCTTGCGTCGGAAAAAATAGCGCAGGGTCATGGACATGCCCGATACCAGCTCGGCAAGCAGCAGGGCGCGAGCGGTGCGCTGAATGAACGACATGCTCACAACTCTCCTCTATGAGCCGGCCGGCTCATTTCGGCACCCAATCGAAGGCTACGAGAATGCCCGAATAAGCGACAACGGCGAAGAGCGACAACGGCAGGAATACCTTCCAGCCGAGACGCATAATCTGGTCGTAGCGATAACGCGGGAATGTCGCCCGCACCCACAGGAAGAAGAACAATACGCCGGCGATCTTGGCGGCGAACCACAGCGGCCCCGGAATCCAGTTGAACGGCGCCACGTCGAACGGCGGTAGCCAGCCGCCAAGGAACAGCACCACGGTCATGCCGCTCATGAGAATCATGTTGGCGTATTCGCCGAGGAAGAACAGGGCGAAGGTCATGGCCGAATATTCGACGTTGAAGCCGGCCACCAGTTCGGCCTCGGCCTCGGGCATGTCGAAGGGTGCGCGATTGGTCTCCGCCAGCACCGAGATAAAGAAGATGACGAACATCGGGAACAGCGGAATGAAGAACCATACGGTCTGCTGGGCCAGCACGATGTCGGTCAGGCGCAGGGAGCCGACGCAGATCAGCACGGTAATGATGACGAAGCCCATGGAGACTTCGTAGGACACCATCTGGGCGGCCGAGCGCAGGGCGCCGAGGAAAGCGTAACGCGAGTTGCTCGCCCAGCCGGCGATGATGACGCCGTAGACCCCGAGAGACGAGATGGCGAACAGATACAGGATGCCGACGTTGATGTCGGCCAGCACCAGACCGTCGCCGAACGGGATCACCGCCCAGGCCACCAGGGCCAGAACGAAGGTCAGCATGGGCGCCAAGACGAAAAGAATTTTGTTGGCGCCCGACGGGATGATGGTTTCCTTGAACAGCAGCTTGACCGCGTCGGCGATGGGCTGCAGCAGGCCGAACGGCCCGACCACGTTGGGCCCCTTGCGGATCTGCATGGCGCCGATGACCTTGCGCTCGGCATAGGTCAGGTAGGCGACGCTCAGCATAACCGGCGCCAGGATGGCGACGATGCCCATGACGATCCAGATCAACGGCCAGATATAGCCGTCCCAATAGGGCGCCAGCGGCCCGAGATACTGAGCTATCTCACCCATCGGTACCCGTCGCCTCGCCCTGGGCCGTCCCGAACGCCGCCGCGCATTCCGCCATGGTGGCCGAGGCGCGGCTGATCGGATCGGTCATGTAGAAATTGCTGACGGCGCTTTCGAACGGTTGCCCGTCCATGGCGCCATTCGTGCCGAAATCTCCCCAGGCCGCCGCGGTGGTCTCGTCGATGGTGCCAAGCGACGGCGCGGCCTTGACCATACGGGCGCGCAGCTCGCGCAGGTTGTCGTACGGCAGGGTCTTGTCCAGCACCGCCGACAAGGCCCGCAGGATCGTCCAGTCCTCCCGCGCCTCGCCCGGCGGGAAGGTGACCAGCTTGGTCTGTTGCGCCCGGCCTTCGGTGTTGGCGTAGGTGGCGTTCTTTTCCGTATAGGCGGCGCCGGGCAGGACTACGTCGGCGCGGGCCGCGCCGGCATCGCCGTGATGGCCCTGATAAATGACGAAGGCGTCGCCCAGGGTGGACATGTCGATCTCGTCGGCACCGAGCAAATAGAGCGCCTTGATGTCGCCCGCGACCATGGCGGCAACGTTTCGGCCGCCGTCTCCGGGCACCAGCCCCAAATCAAGACCGGCGACACGGGCGGCGGCGCCGTGCAGCACATTGAAGCCGTTCCAGCCGTCCTTCACCATGCCGCAGTCATCGGCAATCTTGCGCGCGGTTGCCAGCACGGCGGCGCCATCGGCCCGCGTCAGGGCGCCCATGCCGACGACAATCATCGGCCGTTCGGCATCCTTGAGGACACTGGCGAACGAGTGGGTTCCGGCGGCGAGTTGGTTCAGCGTCTCGGGTCCGGCGCCGAGCCGTTGGGCCGGATAGGTCAGCGCCGCCTCGGGGCCTACCACGCCCACCGTGAAGCCGCCGGCGAGATAGCGTTTGCGCAGGCGGGCGTTGATGATCGGCGCTTCGAGACGCGGGTTGGTGCCGACCAGCAAACAGACGTCGGCGTCATCAATGCCGGCAATGGTGGTGTTGAACAGGTAGCCGGCGCGGCTACCCCCGCCGATTGCAGCGCCGTCCTGGCGGCAATCAATGTTGGGCGAGCCCATGGCATCCATCAGGCCCTTGAGAGCGAACATGGCTTCGGCGTCGGCCTGATCGCCGGCAATGGCGCCGATCTGACCACCGGACAACCCGCCCAGACCCTTGGCGATGGCGGTGAAAGCGTCGTCCCAGAACGCCGCCTCCAGGCGGCCGTCACGGCGCAGCATGGGCGTGTCGAGGCGCTGGCTGCGAAGACCGTCGCAGGCGAAGCGGGTCTTGTCGGAGATCCACTCCTCGTTGACGTCGTCGTTGAGCCGCGGCTGCACCCGCATGACCGCCCCGCCCCGAGCATCGACCCGGATATTGCAGCCAACCGCGTCCATCACGTCGATGGTCTCGGTGCTCTTGAGTTCCCACGGCCGGGCGCTGAAGGCATAGGGCTTCGAGGTCAGCGCGCCCACCGGGCACAGATCAACGATATTGCCCGACAGCTCCGAATGCAGCACGCCGTCGAGATAGGTATCGATCTCGGTACGCTCGCCACGGCCGAAGGCGCCCAGTTCAGGCATGCCGGCGACGTCTTCCATGAAGCGGATACAGCGGGTGCAGTGAATGCAGCGGGTCATCTGGGTTTTGGCCAGGGGCCCGAAATTCTTCTCAAGGACGGCGCGCTTATGCTCGTCGTAGCGGTTGCTGCCCCGGCCATAGGCCATGGCCTGGTCCTGCAAGTCACACTCGCCGCCCTGATCGCAGATCGGGCAATCGAGCGGGTGATTGATCAGCAGGAACTCCATCACTCCTTCACGGGCCTTCTTGACCGCCGGGGTGTTGGTCTTGATGACCATGCCGTCGCCCACGGGCATGGCGCAGGAGGCGATGGGCTTGGGCGCCCGCTCCATCTCGACCAGGCACATGCGGCAATTGCCGGCGATGGACAGGCGCGAGTGATAGCAGAACCGCGGCACTTCGACGCCGGCCAGTTCGCAGGCCTGGAGCACGGTAAGGCCGTCCTCGACCTCGATCTCGGTACCGTCAATGGTCAGGGTAGGCATGACAATCCTTCCCTAAGCCGCCGCACCCTGGCGCTCGGCGATGCGGCGCTCGAGCTCGGGGCGGAAATGACGGATCAGACCCTGGATCGGCCAGGCGGCGGCGTCACCAAGAGCGCAAATCGTGTGGCCCTCGACCTGCTTCGAGACATCGTGTAACAGGTCGATCTCGTCGATGGTCGCCTCGCCCCGCGCCATGCGCTCCATAACCCGCCACATCCATCCGGTGCCTTCGCGGCACGGCGTGCACTGGCCGCAGCTTTCATGGGCATAGAATCTGGCCAGCCGGGCAATAGCGCGCACCAGATCGGTCGACTTATCCATAACGATGACCGCCGCCGTGCCGAGGCCCGACTTGACCTCGACCAGGGAGTCGAAATCCATCAGCACCGTGTCGCAGATCGACTCGGGCAGCATGGGCACCGACGAGCCGCCGGGAATCACCGCCAGCAGGTTGTCCCAACCGCCGCGGACACCGCCGGCGTGCTTGTCGATGAGTTCCTTGAGCGGGATGCCCATCTCCTCTTCCACGTTGCACGGGGTTTCCACGTGGCCCGATATGCAGAATACCTTGGTGCCGGTGTTGCGCGGCCGGCCCAGTCCGGCGAACCACTCGGCGCCACGGCGCAGGATGGTCGGCGCCACGGCGATAGTCTCGACGTTGTTGACCGTCGTCGGGCAACCCCAGACGCCGGCAACGGCAGGGAACGGCGGCTTCATGCGGGGCTGGCCCTTGGCGCCCTCGATACTTTCAATCAGCGCGGTTTCCTCGCCGCAGATATAGGCTCCGGCGCCACGGTGGACGTAGACGTCGTACTGGTAACCCGAACCGCAGCAATCCTTGCCGAGAAGCCCGGCGTCGTAGGCCTCGGCGATGGCGGCCTCGAGGCGGTCGGCCTCAAGGTGGAACTCGCCGCGAATATAGATGTAAGCGGCCTGCGCGCCCATGGCGGCGCCGGCCAGCAGACAGCCCTCGACCAGCTTGTGCGGGTCGTTGCGCATGATTTCCCGGTCCTTGCAGGTGCCGGGTTCGCCTTCATCGGCGTTGACCACCAGATAACCGGGCAGCGGCCCCGGGTCCTTGGGCATGAACGACCACTTGAGGCCCGCCGGGAAGCCGGCGCCGCCACGGCCACGGAGACCGGATTCCTTCATCCGCTCGATGATCCAGTCGCGGCCCTTGGCGATGATCTCCTTGGTCCCGTCCCAGTCACCACGGCGCTGGGCGCCGGCCAGACGCCAGTCGTCGAAACCGTAGAGATTGGTGAAAATGCGATCTTGATCACGCAGCATCACGCACCCTCCGTCTTCTGGCTGTCCTTGAGGGTGGTCAGGCCGGTGGCCGGCTCGGACGAACGGCGACCGATCTGGGAACCGGGTGTCGGCTTCTCGCCGCGCTTCAGGGCCTCGATGACCCGCTTGGTGCTGTCAACATCGAGGTCTTCGAAATAGTCGTCGCCGATCTCCATCATGGGTGCATTGCAGCAGGCGCCCATGCACTCGATCTCGATGAGGGTGAACTGGCCGTCCTCGGAGGTCTCGCCGACCTCGGCGCCAGTGGCCTCGCGGCAGGCATCAAGCACCGCGGCGCTGCCACGCAGCCAGCACGGCGTGGTGGTGCAGACGCCGACCACATGTTTACCCACCGGCTTGAGGTGATACATGGTGTAGAAGCTGGCCACTTCCCGCGCCCGAATGCGCGGCATTTCGAGGAAGTCGGCGACATAGCCGATGGCGTCGTCGGACAACCAACCATCATTCTGGCGCTGGGCAAGATCGAGCAGCGGCATCACCGCGCTTTGCTGACGGCCCTCGGGATAACGCGCGATCACGGTCTTGGCCGTTTCGGCGTTTTCGGCGGTGAACTGGAAGGGTTCGCTGGTCATCTGTCGATCTCGCCAAAAACCACGTCCAAGGTGCCGATAATGGTTACAACATCGGCCAGCATGTGCCCTTGGCCCATGAAGTCGAGCCCCTGGAGATGGGCAAAGCCGGGCGCCCTGATCTTACAGCGGTAGGGCTTGTTGCTGCCGTCGGCAACGATATACACCCCGAACTCGCCCTTGGGCACCTCAACCGCCGTATAGGTTTCGCCGGCCGGCACGTGGTAGCCCTCGGTATACAGCTTGAAGTGATGAATAAGAGCTTCCATGGATGTCTTCATTTCCGCCCGCGGCGGTGGTGAGACCTTGCGGTCGAGAGATTTGACCGGCCCCTCGGTCATTTCCTCGAGGCACTGGCAAATAATCCGCAACGACTGACGCATTTCCTCGAAACGCACCAGATAGCGGTCGTAGCAATCGCCGTTCTTGCCGATGGGAATGTCGAAGTCCATGCGCTCGTAGACGTCATAGGGTTGCGCCTTGCGCAGGTCCCAGGCAACGCCCGAGCCGCGCAGCATGGGTCCTGAGAAACCCCAATCCATGGCCTGTTGGGCCGTAACGATGCCGATATCCACGGTGCGCTGTTTCCAGATGCGGTTCTCGGTCAGCACAGTTTCGACCTCGTCGAGCAGCTTGGTCATGCGCTCGGTGAAGGCCATGATGTCCTCGGCAAGGCCGGCGGGCATGTCCTGGCTGACGCCGCCGGGACGAATATAGCCAGCGTGCATACGGGCGCCTGACACGGCTTCGTAAAATTCGAACATGGACTCGCGTTCCTCGAACATCCACAGGAACGGCGTCATGGCCCCAACATCGAGAGCGTGGGCGGAAAGCTGGAAGGTATGGTTCATGATCCGGGTAATCTCGGCGAACAGCACCCGGATGTACTGGCCCCGCAGAGGTACCTCGCAACCCAGCAGCTTTTCCACCGCCAGACTGAAACAATGTTCCTGGGCCATCATGGAGACATAATCGAGACGATCGAAATAGGGCAGCGCCTGAAAGTAGGTCTTGTGCTCGATAAGCTTTTCAGTGCCCCGATGGAGCAGGCCGATATGCGGATCGGCGCGCTCGATCACCTCGCCGTCCATTTCCAGTATCAGGCGCAACACGCCATGGGCCGCCGGATGCTGAGGCCCGAAGTTAACTGTCAGGTTGCTGATCTGGGTCTCAGCCATCACCGTTCCCCGCCGCCTCGTCCTCATCCGCCTTGGGCAGCACGTACCCAGCGCCTTCCCAAGGGCTGAGGAAATCAAATGACCGGAACTCCTGCGGCAGGCTCACCGGTTCGTAGACCACACGCTTCTGCGCGTCGTCGTAGCGCATCTCCACATGGCCGCTCAGGGGAAAATCCTTGCGCAGGGGATGACCCTCGAAACCGTAGTCGGTAAGGATGCGGCGCAAATCCGGATGGCCCGAGAAGTAGATCCCATACATGTCCCAGGCTTCTCGCTCCCACCAGTCGGCGGAAGAGAAGACGCCGGTAGCTGACGGCACCGGCGTGTCCGCATTGCACGACACCTTGATGCGGACTCGCTGGTTATGAGTCAGGCTCAGCAGATTGTAGACCACTTCGAAGCGCTCATCGCGATTGGGGAAATCGACGCCACAAACGTCCATTAGCAATTTGAACTGGCAATTGCTGTCGTCGCGCAGAAAAGTCAGGACACGGACCAGGGCGTCGCGCTTGACGCGAACCATGAGCTCGTCATGGGCGACCTCGGTGTCGACCACCTCGTCGACTAACCCGTTAGCGATATACTCGCCTAATTCCCTGAGCGCCTCTGACACGATACTTTCCTACAACCGGATACTGGGATGACTGTCTAAAAGCTGATTGGCGGAAACGTCAGCGACTGAGCGTGCCAGTGCGGCGAAGCTTGCGCTGCAACTGCATGATGCCATAGAGCAACGCCTCCGCCGTCGGCGGGCAGCCGGGAACATAGATATCGACGGGCACGATGCGGTCGCAGCCGCGCACCACTGAATAGGAATAATGGTAGTAGCCGCCGCCGTTGGCGCAGC
>CAZYDR010000073.1:0-896 GCA_964645285.1 uncultured Alphaproteobacteria bacterium | reverse complement strand
CCAGCGCGGTTCCGCCATCTGGTCGTAGACCTTGCGCAAGGCCGGGGCCATCTTGTTGCAAAGCGTGCCGGCAACGATCATGACGTCCGACTGACGCGGGCTTGGCCGGAAAATGATGCCGAAGCGGTCGAGGTCGTAACGGCTGGCCGCGGTGTGCATCATCTCGACAGCGCAACACGCTAGGCCAAAAGACATTGGCCACAGCGAACCGGTTCGCGCCCATGTCACCAGTTTATCGAGATTGGCGACGATGAAACCTTTGTCGGCCAGTTCTCCGGTGACCGTGCGCAGCAACGCGTCCTGTTCGGCGCCGGGCGCCAAGGCTTGACCGACAATTGGGTGTTGACCGACCACGGAGTTCACTCCCATTCCAGGGCTCCTTTGCGCCACTCGTAGATGAAACCGATGGTCAGAACACCGAGGAAGATGACCATTGACCAGAAACCGAACAAACCAATGTCGCCAAGCACCGTGGCCCAGGGAAACAGGAATGCGACTTCCAGATCGAAAATGATGAACAGCAGCGTCACCAGATAGAAGCGCACATCAAAGCGTCCTCGGGTGTCGTCGAAGGCGTCAAATCCGCACTCGTACTGGGAAAGCTTGGCACCATTGGGGCGTTGCGGTGCAACGATATAGGACGCACCGACAATGACAGCGGACATAGCAATAGCGATGGCGAGAAAAATCAGGATCGGCAGGTATTCCGCCAGTATAGATTCCATCGAAGCCTCGTTTGATCCTGCTGCCTACCGGACCACGTTCCGGCGGTAAATTGGCTGGCGAACCCGCCCCTCCCAAGCGTCAGCCATGATAGGACGATCCCAGCCCTACGCCAATGACGATGACGCATAGCTGATATCGTCGATCGACGACCATTACCAATGGCAAGTGGC